>JBFJWO010000192.1:0-9228 GCA_041623575.1 Gammaproteobacteria bacterium | reverse complement strand
GCGCTACGCCTCATGCGCCCGCGACCCGCGTGTGACACAATGCCGCCCCCCGGTGCGGGGCATTCTAGCAAGTGTCCGCCCGGCACGGGCGTACGGGAGTTCCGGCAGCGGGAATCCCCCCGCTGGCACCCGGGGCGCGGCTGGGCACCGTCATCGAGCGGCCGCCGGGCTCAGCAGCGACAGAGAAACACGGGCGAGCGGCCGGCGCCCCAAAGCACTGAAATTGTCATGTTCGAGCACGGTTGCACTTCGACCCCCGACTGCGCCGCCCGATGGGCGCCGGCCCGCAATCCGCACCTCGCCGCGCGCCCGGGACAGCCCGCACCCGGTGCCGGTCGCGCGGCCACCGACGCCGGGTGGCGGGCGTGAACGCCGCCGCCCTTCCCCTGCTGGTCGAACCGGCGCAATTGCATGAGCGCCTGGCTCGCGACCAGGCGTTACGGGTGGTCGACCTCTGCAAGAGCGAGGACTACCCCGGGCAACACGTGCCCGGGGCGGTGCACATCCCCTACGCGGCCATCGTGCGCCAGGCGAAACCGGTCGGCGGCCTGCTGCCGCACCCGGACGAGTTCGCCCGGGTGCTCGGCGATGCCGGCATAGGCAACGAGCACCACGTCGTTGCCTACGACGACGAGGGCGGCGGGCGCGCCGCGCGCCTGCTGTGGACGCTGCACGCCTTCGGTCACCGCGCCGCTTCGGTGCTGAACGGCGGGCGCCAGGCGTGGGCCGGCGCCGGTTTGCCGCTGGTCGCAGAACCGGTCGCCCTGCCCCGGGTGCAGTTCGCGTGCGGCCGCGACCCCTCGGTCGTGGCCGAGTACGAAGACATCCTCGCGCGCCTCGGCACGCCCGGCGTGGTGTTGATGGATGCCCGCTCGCCCGAGGAGTTCGCGGGCAGCAAGCGCCTCGCCGAGCAGGCCGGCCGCATCCCCGGCGCCATACACCTCGAGTGGACCGACCTGATGGATCGATCGCGCGACCTGCGCCTGAAGCCGCCCGAGGCCTTGCGGGCAATGCTCGCCGAGCGCGGCGTGGCCGCCACGGACGAGGTGATCTGCTACTGCCAGACCCACCACCGCTCGGCGCTCAACTACCTGGCGCTGGTGTCGCTGGGGTTCCAGCGCGTGCGGGGCTACCCGGGGTCCTGGTCCGACTGGGGCAATCGCCCGTCGGCGCCGGTGGAAACCGGCTAGCGTCCGAGCCGCGTGCCGGCGACCGCGCCCGTCGCCACGCGGCGCCTCAGATGCGCAGCAGGTGAGCGCGGTAGAACTGCAACTCGCCGATCGAGTCGCGGATGTCGTCCAGCGCGAGGTGTGAGCCGCCCTTGGCGAAGCCCTCCAGCAACTGCGGCGCCCAACGCCGCGCCAGTTCCTTGAGGGTGCTCACGTCGAGGTTGCGGTAGTGGAAAAAAGCCTCGAGTTCCGGCATGTGCCGGGCCAGAAACCGCCGGTCCTGGCATATACTGTTGCCGCACATCGGCGAGGCGCCCAGCGGCACCAGGCGCGCCAGGAACGCCAGCGTCACGGCCTCCGCCTCCGCCTCGTTGCTGGCGCTCTCGCGCACTCGCCTGACCAGCCCCGAGCCGACGTGCTGGCGGGTGTTCCAGTCGTCCATGCCATCGAGCACCGCATCGCTCTGGTGGATCGCGACCACCGGGCCCTCGGCCAGGGTATTCAACGCCTTGTCGGTCACCACGGTGGCGATCTCGATGATCCGGTCGTGGTCGGGATCGAGCCCGGTCATCTCCAGGTCGATCCAGATGAGGTTTTCCGGGTCCGGGGTCATCGCCCGCCCGCCTGGCTCGGCTTGCACATCGTCGCATTCTAACCCGGAGTTTCACGCGCGCGGACGCCGGCGGGCTCCGGGGCCGGCGGCCGCCTGCCGGGGTTCCCTTTCCCCGGCGCGGCCCCTATGCTGCGCCGAACGTCCGCGTCGAGACGAGGCACCCATGACCCGACTGACCGAACAGAAATGCGAGCCTTGCGAGGGCGGCGTCGCGCCGCTGGAGGCCGAGGCCGCGGGCAACCTGATGACGCAGTTGCACGAGGACTGGCAATTGTCGGGCGACGCCCGTGAGATCGCCCGCACGTTCCGCTTCAAGAACTACTTCCGCACCATGGCGTTCGTCAACGCGGTTGCCTGGGTCGCGCACCAGGAGGACCACCATCCGGATCTGGAGGTCGGCTACAACCGCTGCCACGTGCGCTACAGCACCCATGCCATCGGCGGCCTGTCGCAGAACGATTTCATCTGCGCGGCCAAGATCGACGCGCTGCAGGATTGACTGCCGCACCTCGGGACCGGGCCGGCGACGACCCCTCCCGGGCAGGCGCCGGGGCGCCCTTTCCCGGCGTGGTGGTCGCCAATTTCGGGGCCGCGCTGGCGATCGAGGACGACGCCGGGCGCACCCACCGATGCATTGCCCGCAGGAGCCTGGGCGGCGTGGTGTGCGGCGACCGCGTGCAATGGCACCAGCCGCGTACCGGCGATGCGGTGGTCACGGCGGTTGCGCCCCGCCGCAGCGTGCTCGCGCGCCCCGACCGGCGGGGGCGCGAGAAACCGCTGGCGGCCAACTTCGACCGCCTGCTGATCGTCGCCTCGCCACGCCCGCCCGTCCAACCGTCGCTGCTCGACCGCTACCTCGTGCTCGCCGAGCGGATCGGCATCGAGGCGCTGCCGATCTTCCACAAGTCGGACCTCGAGGCGGCCGCGTCCGATTCCTTCCTGGCGCTGCAGGCGGAGTACCGCGACCTGGGCTACCAGGTGGTGCGGACCTCGTCGCGCGGTGACCCGGGGCTCGCCCCCATCACCGCCGCGCTCGGTACCGCCACCGGGATCCTGGTCGGGCCGTCCGGCGCCGGCAAGTCCTCGATCGTCGCCGCCCTGGTGCCGGCGCGCGAGGTGCGGATCGGCGCCCTGTCCGAGGCGAGCGGGCTGGGACGCCACACCACGACCGTGGCGACGCTCTATCACCTCGACGGCGGCGGCGCGTTGATCGACTCGCCCGGGATTCGCGATTTCCCGCTGGACAATTTCACCGCGCGCGACATCGCCGACGGGTTCCGGGAATTCGCCGAACCGGCCCGGCACTGCCGCTTTGCCGATTGCCTGCACGTGCACGAACCGGGTTGCGCCGTGCGTGCCGCGCTCGGGGAGGGCATCGGCCAACGCCGCTGGGAGAGCTATCAGCAGATCCTCGCTTCGGTCGAGGACCCGCGCGAGCGGCGCTGAGTCGGCTACACTGGGCGCCGCCAAGCGAGGAGGTAAACATGCCGTTTCCGATCCGTCACGCCGCACGTGCCCCCGCCGGCGTGCTCGCCAGTCTGTTGCTCGGCGCCTGCACGTGGGTCCAGGTCACCGAGACCGGGGCCGAGGTGCGGGTTGCGGAGGAAAGCGAAGTCACGGCCTGCGAGCGCCTCGGGCGCACGACGGTGAGCGGGGTCGACCGCATCCTCGCCGCCAAGCGGCTCGAGCACGTCGTGCAGCGCGAGATGCAGGACATGGCGCGCAACGAGGCGGCCAATATCGGCGGCAACGCGGTGGTGGCGGTGAGCCCCATCGAAAACGGCAAGCAGACCTTCGCGGTCTTCAGTTGCCCTTAGCCGTTTGCGAAGAAGGTACCTCCGCTACTTTTCAGACTTCGCGACGCTCGGCGAACGCATGCGACAAGGTGCCGCTGTCGAGGTACTCCAGTTCGCCGCCGAGCGGGACGCCCTGGGCGATGCGCATGACGCGCACCGCGTGCGCGCGCGCCAGTTCGCCGACGTAGTGCGAGGTCGCTTCGCCCTCGACAGTCGGGTTGGTCGCCAGGATCAGCTCGCGCACCTCGCCGCCGCCGAGCAGCGCCTCGAGCCGATCGAGGCCGATCTCCGAGGGACCGATCCCGTCGAGCGGCGACAGCCGCCCCATCAGCACGAAATAGCGCCCGGAGTAGCCGGTCGAGTGCTCGATCGCGGCGACGTCGGCGGGCGTTTCGACGACGCACAGCAGGCCGGCGTCGCGGCGCTCGCTGGCGCAGATCGGGCACAGCTCGGTGGCGGAGAAATTCCGGCAGCGCTGGCAATGCCCGATGTCCCGCACCGCCGCGGTGAGGCTGGCGGCGAGGCGCTCACCGCCCGTGCGATCGCGCTCCAGCAGGTGAAACGCCATGCGCTGGGCGGACTTGTTGCCGACCCCGGGCAGGCACTGCAGGGCCTCGATCAGGTCGGCGAGCAGCGGCGTGTAGTTCATCGTCGACGGCGTGACCGGCCAACAGCCCCCGGCGCGCTCAGAACGGCAGCTTGATGCCGGCCGGCAGGCCCAGGCCCGCGGTCACGCCGGACATCTTCTCCTGCACCGCCGCCTCGAGTTTCTGTGCGGCGTCGTTCACCGCCGCCGCCACCAGGTCTTCGAGCATTTCCTTGTCGTCGCCGAACACCGCGTCGTCGATGGTCACCCGGCGCAACTCGTGGCGCCCGGTCATGACCACCGTGACCATGCCGGCGCCGCTCTGGCCCTCGACCTCCAGATTCGCCACCTCCTGCTGGGCTTTCTCGACCTCCGCCTGCATGCGCTGGGCCTGTTTCATCAGATTGCCTATACCGCCTTTCATCGGGCCTCCGCGATCGTGCTCGCTAACATCTCGTTCATCTCGTGGCGCGGCCCCGGTCAACCCTGCTCGGGGCCGCCCAGCGGGCGCACGCTCTCGGCATCCACTTCAGCGCCGAAACTGTCCTTGATCGATTGCACCAGCGGGTCGCCGTCGATGGCTTCGCGCGCTTTGAGGTAGCGTTCGTCCTCCAGGCGCGAGCGGCGGGCCGCGGGCGTCTCGCCCTCGGTTTCGCCGACGTCGATCCGCAGCTGCCAGGTTTCGCCGGTCGCCGAGCGCACGGCCTGCTCGAGACGCGCGCGTCGCCCCTCGGAGAGCAGGTTGGCGTGCGACTCGCCCAGGCGCAGGCGCAGCCGCTCGGCGCCGTGCTCGAGCAACTCGCAGTTGGCGGCCAGTTCGTGGGGCAACCCCTGTAACGGCAGCCGTTCCACCAGCGCCGGCCAGTCGCCTTCGAACGGCGCTGCCGGGGAGGTATCGCCGCGCGCGGGCGCCGGCGTCTCGGCCTCGACGGCCGCATCACGGGGCGCTTTCGAGTGCGCGCGCGGCGGCGCCGCACGTGCGGGCGATGTGCTGCGCGCGGCGGGTGCCGCCGCCTTGCCGGTCTCCCGGGAGCCGGGCGACGGCGGGGCCGGCACCGGCGTCCCCGACTCCGCCGGGCGAAACGCGTGCATGCGCAGCAACACCATCTCGAAGCCGGACAGCGGGTCCGGCGCGAGCGGCAGGTCGCGCTTGCCGAGCAGCGCGATCTGGTAATACAACTGCACGTCCTCGGGACTCAACCGCGCGGCCAGCGCCGCGAGGCGTTCGCCGTCTTCGTCCTCGTTCCCGCTCGAGCGCCCCGGCACCGCCATCGCCACCGCCAGGCGCTGCAGGACGGCGGCGAGATCGTCGAGCACCGCGCTGAAGTCGCTGACCGACTCGGCCAGCCGGGCCACGCGCTCGAGCAGCGCCGCCGCGTCACCTTCGGCCAGGCATTCCAGCAGCTCGTAGACCTGCTCGCGCGGCACATCACCCAGCATCTGCACGACGCCGGCGCTGCGTACCTCGCCGCCGCCGAAGGCGATGGCCTGGTCGAGCAGGCTGAGCGCGTCGCGGATGCTGCCGGCGGCCGCCCGCGCGATACGCTGCAACGCCGCCTCGTCCGCGGCCAGCCCCTCGGCCTCGACGATCGTCGCGAGGTGGGCGGCGATCGCCGCTGCGGGAACGTTGCGCAGGTTGAACTGCAGGCACCGCGAGAGCACGGTCACCGGCAGCTTCTGCGGATCGGTGGTCGCCAGCAGGAACTTGACGTGCGGCGGCGGCTCCTCGAGGGTTTTCAGCAACGCGTTGAAGCTGTGCTGCGAGAGCATGTGCACTTCGTCGACCAGGTAGATCTTGAAACGCGCGCGGGTCGGTGCGTACTGCACGTTTTCCAGCAACTCGCGCGTGTCCTCGACTTTGGTGCGCGAGGCGGCGTCCACTTCCAGCAGGTCGACGAAACGTCCCTCGTCGATCTCCACGCAGGCGCTGCATTTCCCGCACGGCTCGGCGCTGATGCCGGCCTCGCAGTTCAGGGTCTTGGCGATGATGCGCGCGATGGTGGTCTTGCCGACGCCGCGCGTACCGGTGAACAGGTAGGCGTGATGCAGGCGTTGCTGCTCCAGCGCGTTGACCAGCGCCTTGACGACGTGCTCCTGGCCGATCAGCGAGGCGAAGTCGCGCGGCCGCCATTTGCGTGCCAGAACCTGGTAACTCATGCGCTGGGTGGTTGCCCCCCGGGGCGGCGATCGATCAGGGCGGCGACCCGTACCAGCCACACCCCGGCGCCCGAGGCCCGCTGCTGCCGCTGCTCCCTTCCGGGCCTGACGGGGTTCACAACGTCTCGTCGCGGGGGGACCGGTACAGGTCACCATTGAAAGCGCGCTAGTTTAGCACCGTCGGCCCGACGTTGCGCAGCGCGAAACGCCCGTCGCGTCACCCCCGCATGAGGCGCCCGTCGGCGTCGTAGAGGGGTTCGACGGCGAGCCGCGCCGGGCGCTGCTCGCCGATGATTTCGATGGCGTAGGCGGCTTCGGCGGCGTAGGCCCCGGCCTGCACGTAGCCCATGGCGACCGAGACCCCGGCGTAGTGGGCGAAGCCGCCGGAGGTCACCCAGCCGATCACCTCGCCGTCGCGCCACACCGGTTCGTCGGCGATCACGTCGGCGTCCCCGGCCTCGACCGCGAACGTCGCCAGGCGGTAGCGCGGGCCGGCGTCGCGCGCGGCGATGGCTGCTTCCTTGCCGACGAAGTCCGGCTTCTGCAACGCCACGAAGCGCCCGAGCCCGGCCTCGTACGGCGTGTAGAGCGGGCGGTACTCGCGCGCCCACGAGCCCCAGCCCTTTTCCAGGCGCAGGCTGTTCAACGCGCGCCCGCCGAACGGCCTGAGGCCGAGATTTTCGCCGGCCGCTTGCAGCAACTCGTAGAGGCTCAGCAGGTATTCCGGGCGCACCCAGATCTCGTAGCCGAGGCTGCCGGTGAACGAGACGCGCCCGACGCGCGCGGGCAGCATGCCGAGGTGGAAGGTGTCGAACGCCATGAACTCGAACGCCTCGTTGGAGACGTCGCGCCGCGTCACCCGCTGCAGCAGCTCGCGCGAGCGCGGCCCGGCGATCTGCAGGCCCAGCATGTCCAGGCTGCAGGGCTCGAAGCGCACCCCGGGCGCCGGCAGGTGGCGCTCGAACCAGCGCCGGTGGTAGTGCTCGGCGACACCCGAGCCGATCAGGAAGAAGGTCTCCTCGCCGGCGCGGGCCAGGGTGAAGTCGCCGATCAGCCGCCCGCGCGGGTTCAGCATCGGCGACAGCACCATGCGCCCGGGCTGCGGCAGGCGGTTGGCGAGCAGGCCTTCCAGCCACTCGCCCGCACCGGGGCCGTCGACGCGGTAGTTGGCGAAGTTCGAGATCTCGAGCAGGCCGACGCCCTCGCGCACCGCGCGGCACTCCTCGCCGACCGCCTCGAAGTCGTTCGAGCGCCGGAACGACACCTCGTCGCGGGCCGGCTCACCCGGGCGCGCGAACCACAGCGCGTTCTCGAGCCCCCACGAGACGCCGAACACCGCGCCGCGGGCGGCCAGGCGATCGTAGATGGGCGTGGTCTTGAGCGGGCGCGCGGCCGGCAGCTCTTCGTTGGGGAACTTGATCCGGAAGCGGCGCGAGTAGTTCTCGCGCACCTTGGCGTTGGCGTACGCCATCCCCGCCCAGTCGCCAAAACGGGCGATGTCCATCGCCCACACGTCGAACCCGGGATCGCCCTCGGTGATCCAGTTGGCGAGCGCCAGCCCGACCCCGCCGCCCTGGCTGAAGCCGGCCATCACGCCGCACGCCGCCCAGTAGTTGGTCAGCCCGCGCACCGGGCCGATCAACGGGTTGCCGTCCGGCGCAAAGGTGAAGGGGCCGTTGATGATCTTGCGGATGCCGGTGGTCTCGAACGCCGGGAAGTGCCGGAAACCGACTTCCAGCGACGGCGCGATACGCTCGAGGTCGGGTTCGAGCAATTCGGTGTCGAAGTCCCACGGCGTGGCGAACTCCGACCACGGCTTGCCGGCGCGCTCGTAGGTGCCCATGAGCATGCCGCCGCCTTCCTGGCGCAGGTACAGCTCGCCCTCGAAATCGATGCAGTGCGGGACCTCTTCGCCGGTGGCGCGGTTGTGGGCCGCGACCGCGTCCATGTCCTCGGTGAGCAGGTACATGTGCTCCATGGCGAGCAGCGGCAGTTCCAGGCCGACCATGCGCCCCACCTCGCGCGCCCACAGCCCGCCGGCGTTGACCACGTGCTCGGCGTGGAACTCGCCCTGGTCGGTGCCGACGCGCCAGCTGCCGTCGGTACGTTGCTGCAGCGACTCGACCCGCGTGTGGCGCTCGATGCGCGCCCCGTTGTTACGCGCCGCGCGAGCGTAGGCGTGGGTCACGCCGGACGGGTCCACGTGCCCTTCCAACGGGTCCCAGATGGCGCCGACGAAGTGTTTCGGGTCGAGCAGCGGCATGCGCTCGGCGGCTTCGGCCGGGCTGATGATCTGGGTATCCATGCCGAGGTAGCGCCCGCGCGCCACCGCCATCTTCAGCCAGTCCATGCGCTCGCGGGTGCCCGCCATCATCACACCGCCGGTCAGGTGCACGCCGCAGGATTGCCCCGACGCCTGCTCGATCTCGCGGTACAGCTCGATGGTGTAGCGCTGCAGCTTGGCGACGTTCGGATCGCCGTTCAGGGTGTGCATGCCGCCGGCAGCGTGCCAGGTCGAACCCGAGGTGAGCTCCGAGCGCTCCAGCAGCAGCACGTCGCGCCAACCCGCGCGGGTGAGGTGATAGAGCACGGAGCAGCCGACGACGCCGCCGCCGATGACGATGACCTGCGCCTGCCGAGTCATACGCGAGAACCTCCAAGGTCGCGGCACCGACACACTGCGACCCCGGCACTCGGGTGTCGCGCCGCGGCCTCGCGGTTGTCCAGGCGGTAGCGGTAGCGCACGCTCAGGCGAACTGCAGGACAGGCAGGCCGAGGCGGTCCGCCAACGCCACCAGCGCCTCGCGGTGATCGCCGTAGGCGAACGAGTAGTGGTGCTCCAGGGCGTTGCCGATCACGCTCTCCAGCACCTGCCCCGCCGGGGCGTCGAAACGCAGCACGCCCGAG
>JBFJWO010000191.1:0-9241 GCA_041623575.1 Gammaproteobacteria bacterium | reverse complement strand
CGCTGCTCGGCGACCAGTCGCGGCCCGACAACCCCATCTGCACCCCGTACCGCCCGCTGCACGGGCTGAGCATCGGCACGGTCTGCACGGTGCTGATGGACCTCGCCGCACGACGACTCGCGGTGCGCGCGGGGCCACGGCCGCAGGCTGGGTTCAGGGAGCTCGCGCTCTGAGGCGTGCGCCGGCGGTCTGCTCCACTCGCTCGAGGTCGACGCTGACGATCAAGGCGCCGATGATCTCCTGCGTAGCCGGATCGACGATGGGTGCGGCGGCCGGCACGTAGGCACCCGACTCGCCGACAGCGACGATCTCGTCGACGAAGATCTCCCGCGCGCCCGAGAGTACGGTGTAGCGCCACCCGGGCTTGGCGCCCTGCCAGTAGTCCGGGCTGACGTCGCTGTGCCCGGCCACCAGGCCCTTGTTGTCGACGATGCAGATTTCCCGGTACAGCCCGTCGCTCGCCTCGAGCAGGCTGCGCAGCGACCACGACAGCCGGTTGGCGTGCACGGCGTCGATCAGCGGGCGACTGTCCGAGCGGGCCTGCTCGCGCCACAGGCGATCGATCTTCGCAATCGCCGCCGGTTCGAGCGGCGCGTGCCTGCGGTTCTGCTCCTTCAGCAGCGCGATCAACTCCGGATCGGCCAACCAGTTCTTCACCGACGCATCGATCACCGTGCGCACGCGCTCGGCATGGGTGGACGCAGCGACGGGTAAGGCGAACGCCACCAGGGCGACCAGCAGCACTCGGCAGGCAACTCTCGACATCGACGGACCTCTCGGACTCGAACACGGCGCGGGGATCGCGCGCACGAGTCCGTGAGCGGCGGCGCGGTCCAACGCTTGAGAAACCTTAAGGATTTACGCCCGGTTCAGCGTCGCGCCAGCGCGAGCCACAGTCCGCCGCCGATCAACAGGCTGCCGCTGGCCACCTCGAGCTTGCGCACGTTACGCCGCGAGAGCCAGCGCCCGGCGCGCCCCGCCACCAGCGCGTAACAGCCGTCGAGCACGGTCGCCACCGCCATGAACGTGGCCCCGAGCAACACGGTCTGGGCGGTCGGGTCGGCCGCGCGGTCGACGAACTGCGGGATGAAGGCGCCGAGGAACAGCAGCGCCTTGGGGTTCGACCACACCACCAGGACCCCCTGCCAGAAGAACGACCCGCTGCGCGGCGGCGCGCGCTCCGCGAGTTGCCCGTGCGAGCGCAGCAGGCGCACGCCCAGCCACACCAGGTAGGCCGCGCCGAGCAGGCGCACCCAGTCGAACAGCAACGCGAGGTGCTCGACGATGAGCTCGAGCCCCGTCGCCACGATCGCGAGCATGACCAGCAATCCCGCCTGGGTGCCGGCGACGTTCGCCAGGCCGGCGCCGGCGCCGTTGCGCAGGCTGTTGGCGATGATCACGGTGACGGTCGGCCCGGGCACGATCACGATCGCGACGCAGGCCAGCACGAACGTCAGGTAGTGCATCGTCTCCATGGCCGCCCAGTATAAGGGCGCACCGCTTGCTCAGGGCAGGCGGTTGTCGCGCGGCGCGCGTCCGTAGAGCGCCTTGTAGCAACGCGAGAAGCTCGCCAGCGAATTGAACCCGCACAGCACGCCGATGTCGGTGACGCTGCGCTCGGAGGCCTGCAGCAGCGCGTGCGCCCGCTCCAGGCGCAGCTGGCGGTAGAAGCTCGCCGGGGTGCGGCCCAGCCAGCGCCGGAACAGGCGTTCCAGCTCGCGCAGCGAGATCCCGACTCGCGCGGCGATCTCGCGCGTGCTGAGCGGGTCCTCGATGCGCTGCTCCATCAGTTCGACGGCCCGCAGCAGGCGCGGGTTGCGCACCCGCAGCCGCTCGCGCAGCGGCATGCGTTGGGCCGATCCGCCCTCGCGGATGCGGCTGTAGACGAACTGGTCCGCCACCGCGGTGGCCAGGGCGCGCCCGTGCTGCGCGTCGATCACGTTCAGCATCAGGTCGATGCAGGCGGTGCCGCCGGCCGCGCTCCAGCGTCGCGCCTGCATGACGAACAGGTCCTGGGTCGAGCGCACGCCCGGGAAGCGCTCGCGAAACAGGTCCAGTTGTTCCCAGTGGACTGTGGCCGGGTAGCCGTCGAGCAGGCCGGCGGCGGCCAGGGCGTAGCTGCCGGTGTCGATCCCGCCGAGCACCGCGCCGGCCCGGCGCTGGCGCTGCAGGAACTGCAGCACCGCGCGCGTGCACCCCCGCTCCGGCTCGAAGCTCGCCAGCACCAGTACGACGTCGAGCGCCGGGGCCGCGGCGATGGCGCTGTCGACGACGCTGCGCATGCCGTTGCTGGACTCGACCGGCTCGCCGTCGGCGGACAGCAATCGCCAGCGGTACAGTGTCCGCCCGCTGAGCCGGTTGGCCGCGCGCAGCGGCTCGGCGGCCGACGAGAAGGCCATCAGGGAGAACTTCGGCAACAGCAGGAAGCCCACGCGCAACGGCGTGGGCAGGCGGGGCATCGAGGCGGGCGCCGGCATTGTCGAAGATTATCAAGTCATGGTCGTTTTTTGAAAAATTCCGAATCGCCCCGGTGCTAGCGTTAGACGTTTAGACGCCCCGACCACCCGCCCTGGAGCGAGCATGAACAACGACGTCATCATCACCTGCGCGGTGACCGGCGCGGCCGACGCGCTGGCCAAGCACCCCGACCTGCCCGTCACGCCGGCGCAGATCGCCGCGGCGGCCATCGAGGCCGGCAAAGCCGGGGCGGCGATCGCGCACATCCACGTGCGCGACCCCGAGACCGGCCAGGGCGCCCGCGACCCGGCGCTGTTCCGCGAGGTGGTCGCACGCATCCGCGAGAGCGACACCGACATCGTCATCAACCTGACCGCCGGGATGGGCGGCGACCTGTACGTTACCGACGAGGAGCCCTTCCTGCCGGGCCCCGGGACCGATTTCGCCTCCCCCGCCGAACGCCTCGCGCACGTCGAGGAACTGCTGCCGGAGATCTGCACCCTGGACAACGGCAGCATGAACTTCGGCGAGGGCAACTACGTGATGCTCAACCCGGTCGATCACCTGCGCGAAACGGCGCGCCGCATCAAGGCGCTCGGCGTGCGCCCCGAGATCGAGGTGTTCGACACCGGCCACCTGTGGTTCGCCCGCCAGCTCATCGCCGAGGGCCTGGTCGAGGAACCGGCGCTGTTCCAGCTCTGCCTGGGCATTCCCTACGGGGCGCCGGCCGACGTCGGTACCTTCAAGGCTATGGTCGAGCAGTTGCCGCCGGGGTCGAACTGGACGGCGTTCGCGATCAGCCGCCACCAGATGCCGTTCGTCGCGCAGTCGGTGCTGCTCGGCGGCAACGTGCGCGTCGGCCTGGAGGACAACCTGTACCTCAGCCGCGGCGTGCTGGCGAGCAACGGCGCCCTGGTGGAGCGTGCCGTGACCCTGGTGGAAGCGATGGGCGCGCGCGTGCTCGGCCCCGACGAGGCGCGCGAGAAATTCCAGCTCACGCGCCGCGCATGAGCGCCACCCTGCCGCAAGCGTCCGGCGGCGGGTCCCCGGTCGCGAAGGTCGCCGTGATCGGCACCGGCGTGATCGGTGCCGGCTGGGCTGCGCGTTGCCTCGCGCACGGTCTCGACGTGACCGCCTGGGATCCCGGCGAGGGCTGGCAGGTGCGCCTGGACGCAGCGCTGGACAACGCCTGGCCGGCGCTGCGCAGGCTCGGCCTCTTCCCCGGCGCCGACCGCGCCCGCCTGCACTACGCCGGCTCGCTCGAAGAGGCCTGCGCCGCGGCCGATTTCATCCAGGAGTCGGCCCCCGAGCGCATCGAGCTCAAGACCGACCTGCACGCGGCCATGGACGCCGCCGCGCCGCCGGCGACGCTCATCGCCTCCAGCACCTCCGGGCTGCTGCCGAGCGAGTTCCAGGCCCGCGCCGCGCAGCCCGGGCGCATCCTGGTCGGGCACCCGTTCAACCCGGTCTACCTGCTGCCGCTGGTCGAGGTGCTGGGCGGCCGGCGCACCGACCCCGAGGCCGTGCAGCGCGCGGTCCGCTTCTACAGCGCCATCGGCATGCACCCGCTGCACGTGCGCCACGAGATCCCGGGCTTCCTGGCCGATCGCCTGCAGGAAGCGCTGTGGCGCGAAGTGCTGCACCTGGTCAACGACGGCGTCGCCACCACCGAGGAACTCGACGCGGCCATCGCGTACGGCCCGGGGCTGCGCTGGGCGATCTGGGGCACCTGCCTGATCTTCCACCTGGCCGGCGGCGAGGGGGGCATGCGCCACATGCTCTGGCAGTTCGACCCGAGCCAGTTCCCGTGGACGCGCCTGGAGCCGCCGCCCATGAGCGAGGACCTGATCGAGCGCATGGCGGCGGGCTGCGAAGCGCAGGCCGCCGGGCGCTCGATCCGCGAGCTCGAACGCCTGCGCGACGACTGCCTGATCGCGGTGATGCAGGCGCTGCGCGCGCACGGCGTCGGCGCCGGCGCGGTGTTGCAGGCCGAGGAGGAGCGGCGCATCACGCAACGGGCCTTCGCGCGCTGGACGCCGGGCGTCGAGGTGGCGGCACCGCTCGAGCTCTACGACTGCCGGGTGTCGCCCGAGTGGGTGGACTACAACGGGCACATGACCGAAGCGGCCTACCTGACGGCTTTCGGCTGGGCCAGCGACGCGCTGTTCCGCTACGTCGGGGACGACGAGACCTACCGGGCCGCGGGGCACTCCTTCTACACTGTCGAGACCCACATCAACTACCTGCGCGAGGCGAGCACCGGCGAGCCGCTGCGCTTCACCACACAGGTGCTGGGCGCGGACGACAAGCGCCTGCACCTGTTCCACCGCATGCTGCACGGCGCCAGCGGCGAGCTGCTGGCCACCACCGAGCAGATGCTGCTGCACGTGGACACGCGCGCGGCAAAGGCCTGCGCCATGGCGCCGCCGTTGCGAGAGGCGCTCGCCGCGATCGTCGCCGCGCACGCGCCGCTGGCGATGCCGGAGCAGGCCGGGCGGCGCATGCAACGCCCCGGCGGGGAACGGCCATGAACTTCGAACTCAGCCACGAGCAGCGCATGATCGTCGACACCGCCCGGGCGTTCGTCGAGCAGGAGATCTACCCGTTCGAGGAGGAAGTCGAACGCAGCGGCGAAGTGCGCCCGGAACTCGTGCGCCAGGTCCAGGAGCGCGCCCGCGCGCAGGGACTCTACGCCGCCAACATGCCCGTCGAACTCGGTGGCGGCGGACTGGACGCGCTCGGCATGGCCCTGCTCGATCGCGAGCTCGGGCGCGGCAGCTTCGCCTTGCAGTACCTGGTCGGGCGCCCGAGCAACATCCTCCAGGCCTGCGCCGGCGAGCAGCGCGAACGCTACCTGCTGCCCTGCGTGCGCGGGGAGAGAATCGACTGCCTGGCGATGACCGAGCCCAACGCCGGCTCGGACGTGCGCGGCATGCAGTGCCGGGCCGAGCGTCACGGCGACGAGTACCTGATCAACGGCACCAAGCACTTCATCAGCCACGCCGACCTCGCCGATTTCGTGATCCTGTTCGCCGCCACCGGCGTGGAGGAAACCCCACGCGGCTCTCGCAAGCGCATCACCGCCTTCCTGGTCGACAAGGGCACGCCGGGATTCACCGTGCGCAAGGGCTACGACTCGGTCTCGCACCGCGGCTACCACAACTGCATCCTGGAGTTCGCCGACTGCCGGTTGCCGGCGGCGCAGGTGCTCGGCGAGGAGCACCGCGGCTTCGAGGTCGCCAACGACTGGCTGGGCGCCACCCGGCTGCAGGTCGCCGCCATGTGCCTGGGCCGCGCGCAGCGCGCGCTCGAGCTCGCGCTCGACTGGGCCGCCACCCGCAAGCAGTTCGGCCAGACCATCGGGCGTTTCCAGGGCGTGGGCTTCAAGCTCGCCGACATGCGCACGCAGCTCGAAGCGGCCGAGCTGCTGACCCTGCAGGCGGCGTGGAAGACCGACCAGGGCAGCGCCACCGACATGGACTACGCCATCGCCAAGCTGCACGCCACCGAGACGCTCGCGATGATCGCCGACGAGGCCATCCAGATCTTCGGCGGCATGGGCCTGATGGCGGACTTCCCGCTCGAGCGCATCTGGCGCGACGCGCGCGTGGAGCGCATCTGGGAGGGCACCAGCGAGATCCAGCGGCACATCATCTCGCGCGCGCTGCTGCGCCCGCTGGAATCCTGAGACCCGGCAAGCCCGCCATGAGCCCTCCCGGCCGTCCCGACGCGGCGCGCCTCGCGCGCCTGCTGCGCCCCCGCCACATCGCGGTGGTCGGCGGGCGCTACGCCGAGGAAGTGATCCGCCAGTGCCGCCGCACCGGGTTCGCCGGCGCCCTGTGGCCGGTCAACCCCGGGCGTCGCGAGATGGGCGGGCTGGCCTGTTTCGCCTCGATCGAGGCGCTGCCGGAGGCGCCCGATGCCACTTTCATCGGCGTCTCGCGCGAGGCGACCCTCGGCGTGGTGCGCCAGCTGGCCGCCTGCGACAGCGGCGGGGCCGTCGCGCTGGCCTCGGGCTTCGCCGAGCTCGACGACGAGGGCCGGGCGTTGCAGGCCGAGCTCATCGCCGCCGCGGGCGGCCTGCCGCTGGTCGGCCCGAACTGCTACGGGTTGCTGAACTGCCTCGACGGCGCGGCCCTGTGGCCGGACCAGCACGGCGGGCGCCGGGTCGAGCGCGGGGTGGCAATCGTCACCCAGAGCGGCAACATCGGCATCAATCTCAGCATGCAGCAGCGCTCGCTGCCGCTCGCCTACCTGGTCTCGGTGGGCAACCAGGCCTCGCTCGCCATCGGCGACTACGTCGAGGCGCTGGCCGACGACCCGCGGGTCAGCGCGATCGGCATCCACCTCGAAGGCGTACCCGACGTGGGCGCCTTCGCGCGCGCCGCGCGCGCCGCGCTGGCCGCCGGCAAACCGCTGGTCGCGCTGAAATCGGGGCGCTCGCGGCAGGGCGCGCGCACCGCGCTCAGCCACACCAGTTCCCTGGCCGGGTCCGACGAGCTCTACGGCGCGCTGTTCGAGCGCTTCGGCGTGGCGCGCGTCGCGAGCCTCCCGGCGTTGCTCGAGACATTGAAGCTGTTGCACGTGCACGGCGCCTTCGCCTGCCGCCGCATCGCCTCGATGAGCTGCTCCGGCGGCGAGGCCGGGCTGCTGGCCGACCTCGCCCAGGACCGGGGGCTCGAGCTGCCGGCTTTCGGGGAGGCGCAGGCAAGCGCCTTGCGCGAGGTGCTCGGCGCGCGCGTCACGGTGGACAACCCGCTCGACTACCACACCTACGTGTGGGGAAACGAGGCCGACCTCGGCCGGGTCTACGGCGCGACCCTCGCCAGCGGCGTGGACGCCGCGCTGCTGATCCTCGACTACCCGGTCGCCGAGGGCTGCAACGACGCCGACTGGCTGCTGGCCGAACGGGCGCTGATCGGCGCGGCCGAGCGCACCGGGGCGCGCGCGCTGGTGGTGGCCACCCTGCCGGAATGCCTGCCGGCGGCGGCGCGCGAACGGTTGCTGGCGCGCGGCATCGCGCCGCTGCAGGGCCTGGACGAGAGCCTGCAGGCGCTGGTCGCCGCGCACGCCATCCATGCCGCCCGCACGGCCGCCCTGCCCGACCTGCCGCTCGCGCCGGCTGCCTCGCTCGCCGACACGGGCACCGGGATGACGCTGGATGAGCACGCCGCCAAGCAGGTCCTGAGACAGGCCGGCATCGCGGTGCCCGAGGCGCGCGTCGTGGACGCCGGGGCCGCCGCCGCGGCGGCGGCCGGGATCGGCTACCCGGTGGTGCTCAAGGCGCTGGCACCGGGGCTGGCGCACAAGAGCGAGCACGGCGCGGTGCGACTCGGGCTCGGCGACGCCGCCACGCTCGGCGAGGCCATCGACGCCATGGCCCACCTCGGCGGGCGTTTCCTGGTCGAGCGCATGATCGACGACGCCGTCGCCGAGGTGCTGGTCGGCGTCACCCGCGACCACCAGTTCGGCCCGAGCCTGGTGCTGGGCGCGGGCGGCACGCTGGTGGAACTGCTCGCGGAGACGGTGCCGCTGCTGCTGCCGACCTCGCCCGCGGCCATCGAAAGCGCGCTGCGGCGCCTGCGGCTGTGGCGCATCCTGGAAGGTCACCGCGGCGCGCCGCCGGGCGACGTCGCGGCCCTGGTCGATGCCGTCGTGAAGGTGGCCGACTACGCCGGGCGCCACGCGGCGACCCTGCTCGAACTCGACATCAACCCGTTGCTGGTCCGACCGCGGGGGCGCGGCGTCGTCGCGGTGGACGCGCTGCTGCGCCTGGCCGGCTGAACCGACGCGCGTCCGCGCGAGCCCGCGCTTGATCGGCGCCGCGGTTTGCGTACCCTCTGGGCCTTGGACGCACCCACCGCATTCGCCCGCAACCTGCGCGCCGGGTTGCGCCTGGCGCTGCTGCGCCCGCTCGAGGCGCAGGACTTCGCGCCCGGCGCCGGCCAGCTGGTGGCGTTCGCACTGCTGCCCCACGCACTGCTGGCGCTGCACGACTTCGCGCTCGCCGGCGACGGGGCGCTGTTCAACGACTATGCGCTGACCACCGCCGCTACCCACACGCTGCTGCTGCTCTTCAGCGCGCTGGTGCTCGCACACCTGCTCGGCGCCGGGGAACGCACCGCGGACCTGGCTCTGACGATCCTGGCGGCGCTGCCGCTGCCGACCCTCGCCTGGCTCGCCGGCTCCTACCTGGCCGAGCCCGCGGGCCTGCCACGCTGGACTCCCTGGGCCGTGCCCGCCGCCTGGTCGGTGCTGATCGCCGTGCGCGCCGCCGGACTGTTGACGAGCGGCACCTCGCCGGCGCGACTGCTCGCGGCCGCCGCGTTGTACGCGCTGATCAACCACCTGCCGGGCTGGCACCTGCCGGGCGAGCAGTTCTTCTACGCCACGGACCCGCCGCCGCCGCGCCTCGACGTCGAGGACACCTACTACCGTCAGCCCGAGTTGCTGCGCCGCGCGCGGGTCGCCGCGCAGACACCGGGTCGCACCGACGTCTACTTCGTGGGCTACGCTCCCTACGCCGGCGAGGACGTGTTCCTCAACGAGGTGCTCTTCGCGCAGCGCCTGTTCGACACGCGCTTCGGCACGGCCGGGCGCTCGGTGGTGCTGGTCAACAACCCCGCCACGCTCGAGGAGCTGCCGCTGGCCAACCCGCGCAACCTGGCCTTCGTGCTCGACGGCATCGCCGCCGCCATGGACCCGGTAGAGGACCTGCTGGTGATGTTCATGACCTCGCACGGCAGCGAGGACGCGCGCCTGGCCGCCGACTTCCAGGGGCTGG
>JBFJWO010000190.1:0-9252 GCA_041623575.1 Gammaproteobacteria bacterium | reverse complement strand
GCCGCTGACCACCGCCACCCGGTTCTCGAATCTACGCATGTTTCCTCCGCTTGTAGGGTCAGGTTGTTTTACACCGCCGCGCGGCCCTTGCCTACGCGCGGGCGCGGGCGCCCGCCGTCGGCGAACGCCATCACGACCAGGATCTCGCCGGGGCGCGGCGCATCGCCGAGCGTCACGGTCATCGTGTCGAGCTCGTCGAACGACCAGGTCTCGTCCTTGTGCGCCAGCGGCACGTCGATGCCGGCGCCCGCCGCGGCGACCTTGGTGGTCGACGGGATCAACGCCTCCCCGCCTCCGCAGGCAGCGCGCATCGGCTTGCCGAGCTTGGGGTGCAGCACGGCCGCGGCATGTTCGATGTCCCCGTCGACGCCGACGATGGCGGCCTTGCCGTAGGCGAGCGGCGGGCGCTCGAGCAGGGCGACGGCGGCCTCCGCGAAGCGCTCGCCGAGCGCCATGCCGAGGTCGAACAACTCGTCGAGGTCGTCCTCGTAACGCCCGGCGAACGGGTTGGCGACGACCACCACCGCCGCCACTCGGGTGACCGGCGGCTCACACGCGCGTCCCATCTCGGCGTGCACCGTCTCGCTGATCAGCACGCTCTTGCGAATGCTCATGTCGGTTCTCCGCGCCGCTAGCGATAGCGTTCCACGACCGCCAGCAGTTTTTCGTACTCGGCTTTGAGCGCCGGGTCGCTGGTCAGCAACCGGTTACCCACCTGCTGGAAGGTTTCGTTCATCCGCCGGCGGTCGGCGTCGCTCAGCGGGTGGATGACGCCGCCGTTGTCGAGCCAGGCCCGGTTCGAGCGGGCGACGTTGTCGACGCCCCACTGGAACACGGCTTTCTCCGCTGCCCGGCCCGCCTCGATCACGGCCGCGCGCGCGTCCGGCGGCAGGGACTGGAACCAGGTCTCGTTGACGATGTTGACCGACAGGATGATGGAGAACTGCAGATCGGTGACGTGCCTGGCGGTGTCGTAGAACTTGAACGCGGTCAGGATCGGCATCCCGGCCAGCATGCCGTCTATGTTGCCGGACTGCAGCGCCGGGACGACCTCGCTCAGCGGCAGCGGCAGGGCGCTGGCGCCGAGCGCCTTGATGGGCTCGATCTGCAGCGGCGAGGCGAAGGTGCGGATCTTGAGGCCGCGCAGGCTGTCGAGCGTGGGCGCGGGTGTCTTGGTCAGCACCACGAAGGGGCTGTTGAAGATCGCGCCGATGATGCGGATGTCCTTGGCGAGCGCGATCTCCTCGATGTGCTGGCGGTAGTCGGCGTCCTGCGTGACCCGGTGCAGGTGCTGGGGCGAGTCGAACAGCCCCGGCGCGTCGAAGATCTGCAGCTTCGGTTCGGTGCCGACCAGAAAGGCGGTGGGCGAGATGAACGACTCGATGGTGCCGAACAGCACGCCCTCGGCCATGCGCGGGATCGTGCCCAGCTGGCTCGCGGGGTAGATCTCCACCTTGATCCGCTCGCCGATGCGTTTCGCCAGCTCGGCGGCGAACACTTTCTGCCACTCGTGCTGGGTGTCGTTGATGGTCGCACTAGCCATTTTCATGACCGTCTGCGCGTGCGCCGCCGGCGCGAAGGCGACGGCGAACGCCACCAGCGCCGGCAACAGGCATTGCCCGAGGTTGCGCGAATTCTTCATAGAGACCTCCGTTGATTACGCGGCGTCGCGCCCGCTAGACGAACTGGACCAGCCACAACGACAGCGACGGGACGTAGGTGATGACCAGCAGCGCGCCGGTCTGCACCAGGAAAAAGCCGACCAGGCCGCGGTAGACGTCGGCGAGGTCGACGCCGAGCACCGACTGGGCGACGAAGATGTTCAACCCGAAAGGCGGCGTGAACATGCCGATGCTCAGGTTGACCGTCATCACGATGCCGAAATGGATCGGGTCGATGCCGAGTGCCACGACCATCGGCAGCAGGATCGGTGTCAGCACCAGGATGGCCGAGCTCGGATCGATGAAACAGCCGAGCAACAGCAGGATCGCGTTGGTCACCAGCAGGAACGTCACCGCGGTGAACTGCGAGTCGGCGACCCACTGGAACAGCGCCTGCGGCAGACCGGCCACGGTCAGCACCCACGAGAACACGGCCGCGCTCGCGACGATCACCAGGATCTGCGCGGTGAGCAGCGCCGAGTCGGCCGCCGCGTCGAGGATCTCCCGCCACGACAGCGTGCGGTAGACGAGTCTCGCCAGCAGCGCCGCGTACAGGCAGGCGACCCCGCCCGCTTCGGTGGGCGAGAAGTAGCCGAGGTAGATCCCGGAGAGCACCACCAGCGGCATCAGCAGCGCGCCCGAAGCGTGCACGGTGGCAGCTCCCAAAGGCCATTCGCCGCCCGTCACGGTGTCGCGCGCTTCTTCGCGCCGGTGCGTTCGCGAGGCTTTCCACAGCACCACGTAGAGCGCCATCGCAGCCGAGATCAGCAGGCCCGGCAGCACGCCGGCGATGAACAGCTTCGGCACCGACTGCTCGGCGCTCGCGCCGTAGAGGATCATGGCGATGCTGGGCGGGATCACCACCGCCACCGCGCCGCTGGAGGTGATCAGCCCGAGCGAGAACGGGCGCCCGTAGCCGCTCTTCACCAGGTCGCCGTAGAGCGTCTTGCCGGTCGCGGCGACCGTGGCCGGGCTCGACCCGGACACCGCGCCCATCAGGGTGGAGCTGAAGATCGTGGCGAGCCCGAGGCTGCCCCGCACCCGGCCGAGCACCGCGAGTATCCAGATCACCAGCCGCTGCGACACCCCGCAGCGGTGCATGAGCTCGCCGGCGAAGATGAAGAACGGGATGGCCAGCAACGCGTAGTTCTCCACCCCGCCGTACATGCGCTGGTGGATGATCAGCGCCGGCGTGTCCATGACCGCCACCACGCTGACCGCGCCGGCGCACAGCAGCACCACGTAGACCGGAAAGCCCAGCAGGAACAGCACGACCGGTAACACCAGCAGGGTCAGGGTCACGCCCGCTCGGCTCCGTCACGCCCGCTCCCCTGCGCCGCGCCGGGTCGCCGCAACGCGAGCCACAGGGCGACCACGCAGGTCAGGCCGAGGCCCACGAACACGGCGGCGTGCGGGATGGTCATCGGTATCTCGGTGGCCATGCTGCGTTGCCCGACGCGGTCGAGTTTCTGCAGCACCGCCCAGGACTGGATCGCGACGTAGCCGCTCAGCAGCGCAACGGTGAGGTTCTTCAGCACGTGCAAAGCGCGCGCGCCGCCCGGTGGCAGGGTGCGCGAAAGCAGGTCGAAGCCGAGGTGGCCGTCGTCGACGGTGACCAGCAGCGCGCCGACGAAAACGACCCAGACCATGGCGAACACCATGAGCTCGTCGGAGCCGGGGATCGCCGCGCCGAGCAGGTAGCGCCCGGCGGCGTTGGCGACGTTGAGCACGACCATCGCGATCAACAGCAGGCCGAGCAGGCGGCGTGCGAGAGCGTGTAGGCGGCGCATCGACCCTTAGCCTCCTGCGCGAACGCGCTCAGTCCCTGCCTTCCAGCACCCGTCGTACCGCGACGAAGCGCTGTGCGCGCTCGGTGCGCAGGCGCTGCACTTCGCCGTCGGCGTAGCGGTAGATCCCCTCGCCGCTCTTCATGCCGAGATGACCCTGGCGCGTGCGCTCGGTGACGAAGGGGCTGACGTCGTCGCGGGCCGACAGGCGCGCGTTGAGATAGCTGCTCACCGACTCGTAGATGTCGAGACCGGCCATGTCGAGCAGCGCCATCGGCCCGACGATGGCCAGCTTGTAGCCGATGCCCCAGGACACGCAGGTGTCGAGCGCGCGTGCATCGATCACCCCTTCCTCGACGAGGTCCACCGCCTCGCGCATGATGGCGTACAGGATGCGGTTCTCCACGAAGCCGGGCACGTCGCGCTTGACCTCGACCGGCAGCATGCCGAGGTTGTGCACGAAGTCGATCATCCAGCGCGTGACCGCCGCGCCGGTGTGCTCGCCGGCGATCACTTCGATGACGGGGATGATATGCGGCGGGTTCGACCAGTGCATGCCGATCACGCGCTCGGGGTCGGGCACCGGCGCCTGCAGGGTCGTGATCGGGATACCGGAGGTGTCGGAGGCGAGCACGCACTCGCTCGAGACCAGCGCGCCCAGCTCGGCGAACAACGCCTGCTTGGCCTCGAGCTTCTCCGGGATGTTTTCGAGCACGAGGTCGGCGTCGCGCACGGCCTCGGCGAGCGTGTCGCAGAAAACGACCTCGCCGCCCCCGTTCGCGTTCGCCACCTCGAGGCGATCGAGGACTTCGCCGATGACCTCGAGGTCGGCCCGCGCCCGCGTCATCGCCTCGGGCCGGTTGTCGTGCGCGCGGACCTCGTGCCCGGCCCTGGCGATCACCGCCGCAATGCCGGCGCCCATGGTGCCCAGGCCGATCACCGCGGTGGTGCTCACCGTGCGCTCCGCTTTGTCGCTTGCGATCGTGCGCTGCGAGCGCTCACCCGACCACCTTCGCGAAAGCCTCCCGGTCCGCAAGCCGCGAGTGCCAGGTGCGCAGGTGCTCGAGCGCGGGCAGCTCGACGGGGAAGCCGAGGCAACGGTGCACGATCGGCCCGAGCGCGACGTCGGCGATGCTGAACGCCTCGCCGGCGAGGAACGCCGCTTTGCCCAGGCGGGCGTCGAGCAGCGTCAGCGCGTCGCGCAGTTCCGCGGCGCTGGCGTCGCTCACCTCGCCACCGCCCTTGGCGGCCTTGAAGATGGTCACGTAGGTGCCGTTCAGTGTGGCCAGCAGCCAGTCCATCCAGGGGTCGATGCCCGCGCGCGCCACCACGTCCTGCGGGTAGAGCGGCGACTTCAGCTTGGCGGCCACGTAACGCAGGATCGAGTGCGACTCCCAGACCGTCACCTCGCCGTCGACCAGCGTCGGCACCTTGCCGGTGGGGTTGAGCGCCAGGTACTCGGCGCTGTCGGTGTTGCCGAACTGGCGCCCGTAATCCTCACGGCTGTAGTCGGTCCCGGTCTCTTCGAGCAGGAACAGCACTTTCTGCACGTTGCCCGACGTGGCTCTGCCCAACACTTTCATCGCACACCTCCTGGGGTCGTTGTGGTCTGGCGCCGGTCCGGCGCCCGGCGGGTGGTGGCACTAGCGCTCGCCCGGTCGGTAGGCGATGGCGTCCATCTCGATCTTGGTGTCGATCACCGCCCGCGCCTCGACCGTGGTGCGCGCGATCTTGCCCTCGGGGAAGAACTCGGCGAACACCCGGTTGTAGCGGCCGAAGTCGCGCGCGTCGTCGAGGTACACGGTGATCCTGACCACATCACCGAGGTCGGCACCGGCGGCCTTCAGGACGCGGCGTATCGACTCGATCGTCCAGCGGGTCTGCTCCTCGATGCCGCCCTCGCACATGTTGCCGTCCTCGTCCTTGGCGACCTGGCCGGAGACGAAGATGAAGTCGCCGGCGCGCACGCCGGGGTGGAACGGCAGGTTCGGGTTCTTCTTGCCGATCGGCGTGATCGCCTGTTTGTCGCCCGTCACGTCTGGCCTCCGCTTCGGTTACTGGAACAGGTCCGTCTCGAGGATGTCGACGCCGCGCTGGCGGTCGATCAGGTAGATCAGCCCGCGCTCGTCGAGCGTGACGTCGTTGGATGACGCGCGCTCGAAACCCTCGGGCGCCGGCGCTTCGTAGCAGCCGACCTCGCGGGGATTGAAGGGGTCGGCGAAATCGACCAGGCGCAGGCCCTGGGCAAACCAGGCGAACGGCACGACGGTGGTCCCGCTGAGGCGCTCGGACGGCTGGTGGCAGCCGGTCATCGCGACCTGCGGGCTGCCGTCGAACGCCGGGCCCTCGACCTGGAAGGTGGCGATCGAGATGGGGTTGCGCTCGTCGGTGATGTCGTAGACCCAGGTGAAGGCGGGCGCCGCGGGGTAGAGCTTGGCCACGTCCTCGTCGGCGACCAGCATGATCTCGCGGCCCTTCAGCGTCATCGGCATGCGCAGGCAGGTGTGCGTCGGGTGCGGGAACGCCGAACTGGTGTTGCGCGCCGAGATCAGCTGCGGCGCGCCGAGGTCTGAGACGTCCAGCACGAAGAACCCGTGGTGCCAGTAGCTCACGTACAGCCGGTTGCCCACGCGCAGCGGGTGGTGGCAGCGCGGCGGGACGTAGTCGTGCCAGGGGTAGTCTTCGCCGCCCGCGGCCCACTGCCCCGGGATCCACCAGCGCCCGACCTCGGCCGGGTGCGCGGGGTCGGCGAGGTCCAGGATCATCACGATGTTGCCGACGTAGCCTTCCACGGTCGGCGAGATGTAGGCGTAGCGCCCGTCGAAATCGTAGCGGTGCACGCCCTTGCCGGCGGTCCGCCACTTGCTGATCAGGCGCGGCTCGGCGGGGTCTGCGACGTCGTAGATGCCGAGCCCGCCGCCGAAGTCGGGGTCGCCGTCGCCGAGGCGCTCGTGGTTCACCACCATCAGCCCGTTGGCCGCGCGCACCTTGTGCGAGTGCCAGCCCTGCGGCAGCTCGACCCGGTGCAGGAGCTTCGGGCGCGTGGGCTCGGCAATGTCGTAGATGGACGTACCGCTCGGCGCGCGCATGTGGCCGACGTAGAGCGTCTGCCCGTCGACCCAGACCTGGCCGCCGCCCGGGCAGTCGATGTGGCCGATCCGGCGGGTGTTGTTCGATGCGTTCATGCGTAACGCGCCGCGTGTGCCGAGCGCATCAAACGAAGCGCACGGTGTCGCCGTCCGCGTTGCGGCCCCAGCGCTTGTAGAGGCCGAGCTTGTCCAGCGCCGGCGCGTCGCTCGCGACGAACAGCACGATCGGGCGCGAGGTCTCGTTGACGTGCTCCACCCAGCTGCCGCCGGGGATCGCGAAGGTGTCGAACCGCGCCCAGTCGTGGCGTTCGCCGTCGACCAGCGAGTAACCGGGGTCGCCCTCGAACGGGGACACCAGCAGGCTCGCCGTCTGGCGCAGCGGCAGGGTGCGCTCGCCGGGGCGCAGCATCTGGGCGAAGAACGTCATGGTCTTGAACACCGGCCCGCCGGTGAGCGGGTCGATGTACTCGACGCTGATGCCCTCGTAGGGGTCGCCGTCGGCGTCGACGTTTTCCTCCAGCAGCTCGCGCATCGGCTCCCAGCGGTAGACGTACATGGGCGAGGCGGCGCCGGTGCCCCGCTCGTGGGAGACGAACAGGGGCTTGTAACCGCCGCGCCCGTAGATCAGCTTCGAGTAGTTGGCACTGTAGTAGGCGGACTGCTCGCGCATCTTGCGCTCGCGCCCGTCGACGCGTTCCTTGTAGTCGTGCTCGAAGTAGACCGCGTTCAGGGTCTCCACCAGCGGCAGGTCCAGCACCGAGAGGTTGACGGCCGGCTCGTCGCCCTTGTTGCCGTGGTTGTGCCAGGTGTCGTGGGGCGTCAGCACCATGTCCCCGGGCCCGAACTCGATGTCCTCGCCTTCGACGCCCGTGAAGTTGCGCGCCCCGGTCAGGCCGAAGCGGATGGCGCTCGGCGAATGGCGGTGCGGCGGCATGACCTCGTTGGGGTCGTTCAGGCGGTAGGCGGTGTACATGGTGGTCACGCTCGCGCGGCGCGGCGACAGGCCCGGGTTGACCAGGATCAGCGAGCGGCGCTCGGAGTCCGACATGCTGACCAGGCGCGCCGATTCGCGCAACAACGGTTCGATCACCCGCTCGAAGCTCCACACGTAGGGCACCGCCCTCGGCGTGTTCATGAGCTGGCGCACCTCGTCGTGCTGCACGTCGGTGGCGCTCGCCCAGAACGGGAACAGGTGCGCCTTGTGTACGTCGTCGTACAGCTTCTCGAGGTCCTTGCCGCGGGTGGCGGCCTTGGCGCCGTCGCTGGTCGCGCTCATCGCAATCGTTTCCCCCTGCCGGCGCCCGAACCAATTGCGGGATTGGTATCGGCGCGTGGCGTAATGATGTTGTCCCGATTGTTTACCGCGTGTCGCGGGAGATGTCAAAGCGGGGCGAACGCGTGGAGATTGGAAACCTGCCGGCGGACGAGGAAAGGCGTCCGCGGGGCGCGACGGGCGTCGGGTCGGCGCTCGGGCGCCGCGCGGCGCCGCGAACCAAATTGATACGAGACGCGGGCCGTGGGTGCGGGCGAGGCGCGGGCGCGACCTCTGTTCCCGCTCGGTTGAACCCCTGGCCGGTTTGCTGGCAGGAGACGCGATAGACCCCGCTCGGTTGAACCCCTGGCCGGTTTGCTGGCAGCATACCCCGATAAACACAGCAAGGGGGATCGCCATGAAGACCAAAACGAACACCGGGACCGCGCTGATTGCGGCGGCACTGCTGGCCGGTTGTGCCACCGCCGCGTCCGCCGAGACCCTGCGCTGGGCGCGCGCCGGCGACAGCCTGACGCTCGACCCGCACGCCCAGAACGAAGGCCCGACCCACGCGCTCGCCCACCAGATCTACGAGCCGCTGGTGATGCGCGACATGACGGGCAAGATCGTCCCGGCGCTGGCCACCGAGTGGGGGCCGAGCAAGGACAACCCGAACGTGTGGCACTTCAAGCTGCGCGAGGGCGTGACCTACCACGACGGGGCGAGCTTCGACAGCGAGGACGTGGTGTTCTCCTTCAACCGCGCCATGACCCCGGACAGCGACATGAAAGAGTTGCTGGCCTCGGTGGAGAGCGTGCGCGCCGCCGGCAAGTACGGCTTCGAGATCGTGACCAAGGGCCCGAACCCGATCATGGCCAACAATCTCACCAACCTGTTCGTCATGGACAAGGGCTGGACCGAGAAGAACAACGCCGCGAAGGTGCAGGATTTCGAGGGCGGCGAGGAGACCTTCGCCGCGCGCAACGCGAACGGCACCGGCCCCTACCGCCTGGTCAGTCGCGAGCCCGACGCCAAGACGGTGCTCAGCGCCAACCCGAACTACTGGGGCAAGGGCGAGTTCCCGATGGAGGTCACCGACATCGTCTACACGCCCATCCAGAACGCCGCCACGCGCGTCGCCGCGCTGCTCTCGGGCGAAGTGGACTTCATCCAGGACGTGCCGGTGCAGGACCTCGGCCGGGTCGGCTCTACGGCCGGCCTCAAGGTGATCAAGGCGCCGCAGAACCGGGTCATCTTCTTCGGTATGAACCAGGGTGACTCGGATCTCGAGAGCGATGACGTCTCCGGCAAGAACCCGTTCGCCGACAAGCGCGTGCGCGAGGCCATGAACATCGCCATCAACCGCGGCGCGATCCAGAAAGTGGTGATGCGCGACCAGTCCATCCCGGCCGGCGTCATCATGCCGCCGTTCGTCAACGGCTGGACCGAGGACCTCGACCGGG
>JBFJWO010000189.1:0-9254 GCA_041623575.1 Gammaproteobacteria bacterium | reverse complement strand
TGCGCAACCCCTGGGGGATGGCGTTCCTGCCGGACGGCGCCATCCTGGTGACCGAGCGAGGCGGGCGCCTGCGCGTGGTCCGCGACGGTCGCCTCGAGGACCGCGACATCGACGGCCTGCCCGAGGTCGAGCACCAGGGCCAGGGCGGGCTGATGGGGATCGCGCTGCACCCGCGCTTCGCCGACAACCGGCTGGTCTACCTCGCGCACGCCGTCGCGGGCGCGGGCGGCGTGGGCACCGAGGTCTCGCGCGGCGTGCTCGATGGAAGCCGGTTGCGCGACGTGCGTACGGTGTTTCGCGCCCTGCCCAAGTCCTACGGCGGGCGCCACTTCGGCTCGCGCCTGGTGTTCGCGAACGACGGCACGTTGTTCGTGTCGCTCGGCGACCGCGGCGAGAACGACAGCGCCCAGGACCTCGGCGACCATCGCGGCTCGCTGATCCGCATCAACGACGACGGCTCGGTGCCGAGCGACAACCCCTTCGTCGCGCGTGCGGGTGCGCGCCCCGAGATCTACACCTACGGCAACCGCAACATGCAGGGCATGGCGCGCCACCCGGTCAGCGGCGCGATCTGGACTCACGAGCACGGCCCGCAGGGCGGCGACGAGGTCAACGTCATGCACCCCGGCGTCAACTACGGCTGGCCGGTGATCACCTACGGCGTCAACTACGGCACCGGCACGCGTATCGGCGAGGGCACGGCGAAAGCGGGGATGCAACAGCCGGTGCACTACTGGGTGCCGTCGATCGCGCCGTCCGGCATGACCTTCTACACGGGCGATGCGTTTGCGAACTGGCGCGGCAACCTGTTCGTCGGCTCGCTCAAGTTCGGGTTGCTGGTGCGCCTGGTGATCGAGGGCGAGCGCGTGCTCGACGAGGAACGGATGCTCGACGGCGCCTACGGTCGCATCCGCGACGTGGTGAGCGGCCCGGACGGCTTGCTGTACCTGCTCGAGGAATCCAACGGCCGGTTGTTACGCCTGTCGCCGGTGCGCTGAAGCCAGGTGTAACGCCACCCTAGGGCTGGCTCACTGCCGGCAGCACGATGTCGCGCATGAGTTTCACCGAGGTCTCCCAGTCGCGGGGCCGGTTGTAGGCGCCCGCCGTCACCACCACGACCAGTTGCAGGTCGGGAATCACGATCAGGCGCTGCCCGCCGTTGCCGAAACCCGCGATCCAGCGCCGGCCGTCGCCACGCCCGCGACCCAGCCACCACTGGTACCCGTACCCGAGCCCGAGCTGCGCCTGGACAGGGTTCTCGAACGAGGCCTTCAGCCAGTCGCGCGCCACCACCTGCCGTCCCCGCCAGTTGCCCTCGTCGAGCACCAGTTGCCCGATCCGGGCAAGGTCGCGCGGTCGCATGCGCAGGCCCGAGGCGGCGGCGTGCACACCGTCGGCGCCCGACGCCCAGTCGACCTGCGAGATACCGAGCGGGTCGAACAGGTGCTCGCGGGCGAACGCGAGCAGCGTCTTGCCGCTGCCCGCCGCGATCAGGTGGCCGAGCAGCGCGGTGGCGCCGCCGTTGTAGTTCCAGCGCTTGCCCGGTTCGGCAACCATCGGCCGAGCGAGCACGTAGCGGTAGCGATCGCGCGAGCGTTCCATGGCGATCTCGCTGTTGCGCCGGTCCGTGTACGGCAGCGATTCGTCCCAGGCCGTGCCCAGGGTCATGGTCAGCGCGTGGCGCACGCGGATACGCCCGCGTCGCACGTCCGCGCCGAGGTCGGCGTAGTCCGGGAACCGTTCGAGCACCGGCGCGTCGACGCCCGGCACCAGGCCGCGTTCGAGCGCGATGCCGTACAGCAGCCCGACGACGCTCTTGCTGATCGAGCGCAGGTCGTGCCGGGTCTCGGGGCCGAAGCGCACGTGGCCGAGCGGCGTGCCCCAGCTTTCGTCCGTGCCCTCGAAGTAGCGCTCCAGCACCAGCTTGCCGTGGCGCGCGACGAGCACCGCGTGCAGGTCGGGCAACTCACCGCGATCGAAGGCTGCGTCGAGTTGCGCGGCGGCGTCGGGTGCGAACCCGGCGCTCGCGGGCCCGGCGACCGGCCAGTCGTCGGCGGGTTGCGCCGCCGCGGGTGTGACGATCGCCGCCGCGACGAGGAATGAGAACAGCGCGTGTTTGAGAATTGCCATCGACCGCTCCCTGTTCGAGGCCGGTGAAGTCATCGGGGATAGGAAACCCGTGGTGACGGGGGCTGCACGGGCGCGGCGAGGGGTCTCACTCGCCCAGCGCCTGCGCGAGCCAGCCGTAGAGCGCGGCGATCGAGTGCTCGCTGGCGACCCCGCCGGCCGGGTTGACGATCAGCGGCGCCGGGCGGTAGCCGCCGCTTTCGAGCCCTCGCTGCACCGCCTCGACCAGGCGCACGTCCTCGGCGACCGTGGTGGTGAGGTCCTGTTCCGCCAGCCGTTGCAGCGTGTCCGACTCGACCCCGTCGACGGCGAACCATTGTCGGATCACGCGCGTGGTGCGGCGATCCATCGCCTGCCAGTGATAGGTGTTCAGCACGTTGCCGGGGTAGACCTGGAACGAGAACCCGGGCCACAGGAACCACGACGTGTAGTCGAGCGCGTGCGGGTGGGCGTGCGGGTCGACCGCATAGCTCATCGCGTCCGGCGCTACCGCGCGAGTGACGTGCTGCAGCAGGCGGCCGCGTGCAATCACGTCGTAGCTGCCCGCGTCGACCACGCCGCTGGCGAAGGTCGGGTGATTGAGCGCGCAGTGGTAGCACTCGCTGTAGTTCTCCACCGAGACTTTCCAGTTGCAGCGTTCCACGACCTCGCGGGTGTAGGTCGGCACCAGCCGCTCGAGGTCCGGCACGTACTGCGCCAGTCCCGCGGCCAGGCCCGGGTACCAGTGCTCCATCGCCTCGGCTTGCGCGTCGAGGTTGACGAACACGAAGCCGCCGACGATCTCGGTGCGCACCGGCTCGAGGCAGATCTGCGCGCGCGCGAACCCCGGCACCTTGTCGGCGCCCGGTGCTCCGCGCAATCGCCCGTCGAGCTCGTAGGTCCAGGCGTGATACGGGCACACCAGAACCCGCTTGTTGCCGCTCCCGGCCACCAGTTCGTGGGCACGGTGCCTGCAGACGTTGTAGAAAGCGCGCACCGTGTCGTCCCGACCACGCACGCAGAACAGGCTGTGTCCGTGTAGCTCGAAAGCGAAATAGTCACCGGGCCCGGCAAGCTGCGAGACGTGCCCGGCGTACTGCCACGTGCGGCGAAACACCGCCTCGCGTTCGCGCTCGAAGCGGGCGGCGTCGAGGTAGTGCTCGGCGCCGAGGGCATGAACGGGTCTCGCGGTCATGGCGGCTGCGGATCAGGCGCTCGCCATGGCGGATCGGGGCGGGCCGTCCTCGTCCCGTTCGACCCCGATCTCGCGGCCGCGGTAACACTCGAGGTGGGCGACGACCGCGTGCGGTGTATCGGCGATCACTGCTGCCATGAGGTCGAACCTGCGGCGCCGAGCGACGACCGGCTGTCCGGCACCCACGCGACGTCGGGCGACGCCAGTCCGGGGCAGGGTGCGGCCGATCGGCTCATGGCGCCGGAGGGTAGAGGCTCGGCATTCGGGTGTCCAGACCCGCCGCGGCCGGGCCGAGCGGTCCGTCGCGCCCAGGGTGCAGGGGCACGCTTCGGCTTGCGGCGGCGGATCGCTCATCGCGCGGCGATCTGGTATGAATGGTCGTCGGGAAACGAACAATGACGAATACACCTGGCCGTCACAGCCTGCTCGCGGGCCTGCCCGTCGGGCGGGGCAGCCGGTCGTGACCCGGCATGCACGCGTCGTCATCGTCGGCGGCGGCATCCTCGGCTGCTCGCTCGCCTACCACCTCGCCCGCGAGGGCTGGTCGGACTGCGTGCTGCTCGAGAAAGCCGAACTCACCTCCGGGTCGACCTGGCATGCGGCCGGCCAGGTCACCCACTCGACCTCCAGCTTCGTGCTCGGGCGCATGGCCGGCTACGCCATCGACCTCTACCGGCGCATCGAGGGCGAGACCGGCCAGTCGGTGACGTTCCACGACTGCGGGTCGCTGCGCCTCGCCTACACCGCCGAGGAGGTCGACTGGCTGCGCTACACCCTGAGCGTGGGGCGCTCGCTCGGGCACCCGATGGAGCTGATCGGCCCGGCGGCGATCCGCGAGCGTCACCCGTTCTACGACCTCGACGGCGTCGAGGCGGCGCTGTGGACGCCCGAGGACGGGCACGTCGACCCGGCCGGCGCGACCTTTGCGCTGGCTGCCGGCGCGCGTAAGGCCGGGGTGCGCATCGTCCGCCGCAACCGCGTGACCGACATCCGGGCGGAACCGGGCGGCGAATGGCGCGTCGTGACCGAGCAGGGCGACTACGTCTGCGAGCACGTGGTCAACGCCGGCGGCACCTACGCCCGCCAGATCGGCCGCTGGACGGGGCTCGACCTGCCGATCACCTGCATGACCCACCACTACCTCGTCACCGAGCCCGTGCCGGCCTTCGCCGACCTCGAACGCGAGCTGCCGGTGGTGCGCGACGACCGCGAGGTGTCCGGCTACATCCGCATGGAGCAGCGCTCCGGCCTCATCGGCATCTACGAGAAGGCCAACCCCAACACCGTGTGGCTGGACGGCACACCCTGGGAGGCGGAGAGCGAGCTGTTCGCGCCCGACTACGACCGCATCCTGCCGTGGCTCGAGAACGCCATGCGACGCATGCCGGTGCTCGCCGAGCTCGGCATCCGGCGCGAGGTGCACGGCGCCATCACCCACCCGCCGGACGGCAACATGCTGCTCGGACCGGCGCCGGGCCTCGACAACTACTGGTGCTGCTGCGGCTGCCAGATCGGCGTCGGCTGGGGACCGGGCGCGGGCAAGTACCTCGCGCAGTGGATGGTGCACGGGGCGGCCGACGTCTCCATGCGCGAGTTCGACCCGCGCCGTTTCGGCGACTTCGCCGACGCCGGCTACGCCGTGACCAAGGCCCGCGAGGACTACCTGCTGCGCCACGAGATCCCGTACCCGCACTTCAACCGGCTGGCCGCCCGCCCGGTGAAGCCGAGCCCGCTGTACGAGCGCCTTCGCGAGGCCGGCGCGGTGCACGAGGAAGTGTTCGGCTGGGAACGCCCACGCTGGTTCGCACCCGCCGGCGTCGCTCCCGTCGACGTGTACTCGTTCCGCCGCGCCGCCTGGTACGACGCGGTGGCGCGCGAGGTCGAGGCGGTGCGCGAACGGGTCGCTGTGATGGACATCTCGGCGTTCGCCAAGATCGACGTCGCCGGTGCGGATGCGGAGGCTTTCGTCGCGCGCATGATCGCCAACCGTGTGCCGGCCCGCGAAGGCGGTATCGTGTTGAGCCACCTGCTGAACGCTCGCGGCAGGATCGAGGCGGAGACCACCGTGGTCCGCGTGGAGGAGCAGCGGTTCTATTTCGTGTGCGCGGCCTTTTTCGAGCAGCGGGTGCTCGACTGGCTGCGCCGGCACGTGCGCTCGCACGAGGCGGTGCGCATCGAGAACCGCTCGCGCGACTTCGGAGCCATCGCGCTGCAGGGCCCTCGCTCGCGCGACGTGCTCTCGCAGGCGACGGGTGCGGCGCTCGACAACGTAGCGTTCGACTGGCTGACGGCGCGCACCATCGACGTCGCCGGGGCGCGGGTGCGCGCGCTGCGCCTGTCCTACGCGGGCGAACTCGGTTGGGAGCTGCACGTGCCGGCGGCGCAAACGCTCGCGGTCTTCGAGTCGTTGTGGTCGGCCGGCAAAGCGCACGGCATCGCGCACTACGGCTCGTTCGCCATGAACGCGATGCGCCTGGAAAAGATGTTCAAGGGCGCCTCGGAGCTCACCAACGAGGTCACCCTGCCCGAGGCCGGCGTGATGCGCTTCGTGCGCCTCGACAAGCCGGGCGGGTTCCTCGGCCTGGAAGCGACGCGCGCCAGCCTGGAATCGTCCCGACGACCGTGGCAATGTGCCTACCTCGCGCTCGACGCCGCCGACGCCGATTGCCTCGGCGGCGAGGCGATCCTGCGCGACGACGAGCGCGTCGGTGCCGTGTCCTCGGGCGGGTGGGGGCCGAGCGTGAAGCGCTCGCTCGCGTTCGGTTACGTCACGCCCGAATGCGCCGTGCCGGGCACGGAACTGCAAGTGCTGGTGCTCGGCGAACCGCGCCCCGCGCGGGTGCTCGGCGAGGCGATGTACGACCCGCGCAACCAGCGCCCGCGGACCTGAACGAGCGCCATCGAGGAGACGTCATGGCTACCGCTGCCGGTAACCCGGGCCCGACGCCCGACAGACTCTACGCCAGTGCCGAGCGCGCCCTGCCGGGCGCCGGACTGGGAGGCTACTCGTTGCCGGGGCACGTGCGCTTCGTCATCGAGCACGCGCGCGGCGCGCGCCTGGTCGCCGCCGGCGGGCGCGAGTACATCGACTACGTGGGCGGCGCGGGGGCGAACATCCTCGGCGCCAACCACCCGCGGGTGGTCGAGGCGGTGCAACGCCAGGCCGCGCGGGGCCTGCACTACTTCGGTACCCTGAACAGCACCGCGATCGAACTGGCCGAGCGCCTGCTCGGCCTGATTCCGTGCGCGGAGAAGCTCGTTTTCACCACCACCGGCTCGGAGGCGACGGCGTACGCGATGCGTATCGCGCGCGCTTTCACCGGGCGCGGGAAGATCCTCAAGTTCGAGGGCGCCTACCACGGCAACCACGACTACGCGGCGTTCAGCCAGTTCCCGGGCGGACCGGCCAACTACCCGCTGGCCACGGCCGATACGGGCGGCGTGCCGGCGCCGTTGCAGGACACCATGCTGGTGGCGCCCTACAACGCCCTCGACGTGGTCGAGGCGATCGTAGAGGCCGGGCGCGACGAGCTCGCGGCGATCATCGTCGAACCGGTGCAGCGCGTGATCTTCCCCGCGGCCGACTTCCTGCCCGGCCTGCGGCGTATCGCCGATCGCTACGGCGTGCTGCTGATCTTCGACGAGGTGGTGACCGGGTTCCGGCTGGCGCCCGGCGGCGCGCAGGAATTCTTCGGGGTGCGGCCCGACCTCGCCTGCTACGGCAAGATCGTGGGCGGCGGCGGGCCGCTCGGTTGCGTCGCGGGGCGCGAGGACATCGTCGATCGCACCAACCCGCGCCGCAAGGGCGAGCCCGACTACGCTTACGTCAACGGCACGCTGCACGGAAACCCGGTCGCCGCCGCCGCGGCGCTGGCCACGCTGGAGGTGCTCGCCGAACCGGGCTTCCACGCTGCGTTGAACGCGCGCGCGGAGCGATTCTACGGCGAGATGCAGGCGGTGCTGGATCGCCACGGCCTGCCGGCCCGCGTCAGCGGGCGCGCGTCGTTGTGGCAGTTCCTGTTCGCCGATGCCGACCCGCGCAACCAGCTCGACGTGCTGGCGAGCGATCTGGAGCGCTCGCGCGAGCTCGACCTGGCGCTGCTCGAGCGCGGCGTGTACGTGCTGCCGAACGTGCGCCGATTCGTGTCCGCCGTGCACGACGAGCAGGACTTCGCCGACACGCTGCTGGCGCTCGACAAGGCGTGCGAAACGCTGGCGTGAGCGCCTTACGGCGCCGGCGACGTGGACATCTCCGCCGACTTCGACGGCTGGGGCTACTACCACGTGCTGAACAACCTGCCGGCGGGCACGACCACCCTGGCGCCGCCCGCCTATCCCGGGCAGCCGCCGGGCGAGCGCGACGTGCTCGGCATCGACTACCTCGGCGAGATCGGCTACTTCGCGCCGATCGAGTTGACCGACCCGACGCTGGCGAGCGGCGCCGGCGACCTGACCATGCACAACCTCGAGGCCGACCCGCTGACCGCCGGCGACACGCCCACGTTCGATGCCGGCCCGCGCTCGTTCATCTCCTGGTACTCGACCGGCATGCGCGCGGTGGAGTACCGCCCGGGACACTGACACACCGGCAACGCCGACGTCTTCTCCTGGAACGTGCACGAGGTCGGGCGCTTCATCGCCGCGGACGGCTCCAATTTCTGGGGCGTGCACGTCGATCAGCACCAGGGTCGGCAGATCATCCTCGGCTCCGATCGCAACACCGGGCTGTGGATCTTCAGCTTCCAGTGCGAGAGCTTCGTCGCCGACCAGAACGGCGAGGACTCGGGGCTCTACTGCCGCCGGCCGTAGTCGACCCGCGTAAGCCTGTCCGCCGGGGCTGCTGAGGCCCCGGCGGATTTCTTCCCCTGCCGGTAACCGACGCGCCGAGCCTGCGCGCGTCCTCGCCCGGGCAGCGCTCCCCACGCGTCATTCGACGCCAGCGCCTGGTCGCGAAAACGCTTATCATCCCCGCGCCGGGGTCAGGCAACGTCACCAGGTGCCCGCGGCCCTGACGAAGTATTCGCACGCACGCATCCGACGGGTCGAAGCCGCGCACGGGACGGCGTTTCGCCGGCCGGGGCGGTGATCACGGCCTCGGGTTCGCGCGACGCCCGTTTCGCCCGGACCGGCCGGGACGCGGCCGGCGCGCCGGTCGTTGTCGGGCCCCGCCTCACGCGATTCAGTGACAAGGACCGAGCATGACGAGCGAGCAACCGCAACGGTGGTGGAAACGCCTGCTGATCCTGCCGCCGGTCGTCGTCGGCGTCCTGGTAGTGATCTACGCGGGCCAGGGCAAGCAGCCGCCGCAGCGCACCGAGGTGGCCGAGACCGTGCGCAAGGTGAGGGTCGTCACGGTTCCCGTGGTGGACCTCGTGCCGGTGGTGGAGGCGGCGGGCACGGTGCGCGCGGAGCGGACCTGGAACGCGGTCGTGCAGGTGGCCGGGCGGATCGTCGAGCTGCACCCGCAACTGCGCGACGGCGCCATCGTCGCGGCCGGCGAGCAACTCGTGCGCATCGACCCGACGCGCTACGAACTGGCGCTCGCACAGAGCGAGGCCGAACTGGCGCAGCTCGACGCCAGCGAGAAGAACCTCGCCGCGGCGCTGCAGATCGCCCGCCAGAACCTCGCCATCGCCGAGAAGGAGCTGGCCCGCCAGCGCCGGCTCCTGCAGCAGGGCACGGTGTCCCAGAAGCAGGTGGACGACGCCGAGAACGCGATGCTGGCGGCCCGCCAGTCGGTGCAGACCCAGGAGTCGGGCCTCGCGGTGCTGCCCGCCCAGCGCAGGCTCGCCGAGGCGAAGGCGGCGCAATCGCGCCTCGACCTGGCCAATACCGTGATCAGCGCCCCGTTCGACATGCGCATCGATGCGCCGGCGGTGGAGCTGAGCCAGTTCGTGCCGGTCGGCGAGCGCCTGTTCCGCGGCGACTACATCGGGCGCGTGGAGATCGAAGC
>JBFJWO010000188.1:0-9288 GCA_041623575.1 Gammaproteobacteria bacterium | reverse complement strand
GCGCGCCAGCAGCGCCGACACGGTGGTCGCGCCTTCGGCCGGCGGCGTGTCGTTGCTGTGCCCCGCCGCCCACATCAACGCCGTCAGCTGGTGATCGTATCGGGTGTCGGGCGCGACGCCGGCATCGAGCAGCAACGCCACGATGTCCGCGAAGCCCTTGCCCGCGGCATAGGTCAATGGACCCTTGCCGGTGCGATCACGCAGGTCGGGCGGCGCACCGGCCTCGAGCAGCATTCTCACCAGCCGGGCGTTGCCGTTGAACGCCGCGGCCGCGAGCGGGCTCACGCCCTTGCGGTTGGCCACCCCCGGGTCCGCGCCCGCCGCCAGCAGCACCCCGGCCGTGCGGCGCCGGTTGGCGTCCACCGCACGCAGCAGCGCGGTGCTGCCCGCGAGGTTGGCCCGGTGCAGGTCGGCGCCGGCCTCGAGCAGGTGCCTGACCACCCGCGTCTCGCCCCCGTGTGCGGCCCTCAGCAGCGCCGTGTTGCCGAAGCGGTCACGGGCGGAGATCGAGGCGCCCCGCGCGAGCAGTTCGCGAACCAGGTCGAGGCAACCCTCGGCGGCCGCGTCCAGCATCAGCAGGTCGAGCGTGCGGGCGTTGAGATGGCGCTCGGCGACCCGGTAGCGCTGCGCGACGTCGTCGCAGGGCCGCCCCAGCGTCGGGCCCCCGAAGGACTGCGCCGGGCCGGCCGCCGGCCACGCCAGCAGCAGCGCCAGCGCGGCGCAGCGCCAGCGACGCACGACGCGCTCGGCGGCGGGCGCCATCAGCCGAGCTTGATCGTGTCCTCGATGCGCACCGAGAGTTTCACGCCGGCGACCTCCAGCGTAACCAGCGCATCGAGCGTCTCGTCGCCGCGCAGGGTGCCGCTGTCGAGCGCCACACGCACGGCCTTCTCGATCTCGCGCTGCGAGGTGATGCCGACTTTCTTGAGGAACTTGCGGATCTGTTGATTGAAAACGTCTTCGTCCATCGTGGCTGCGGTCAGACCGTCTCCTGGCTGGTGGCGGGAACGTCGGGCGGCTGCTCGTACACGGGTTTGTCCAGCAGGTGGACCTCGAAGCGGGTCCACGCGCCGGGCCTGGAGCCGACCGTGATGCGCCCCCCGTAGTGGCGGACGATGCCATAGCTTACCGACAGTCCGAGGCCGCTGCCACCGCGCTTGGTGGTGAAGAACGGATCGAACACGCGGTCGAGGTCCCGGGGCGGGATGCCGGGGCCGTCGTCCTCGACGGAGATGACCACGCCGCCGGGCTCGTTTGCCGTGGCGATACGGATCCGGCCGCCCGCCGCCACGGCCTGCGCGGCGTTCAGCAACAGGTTGACCAGCACCTGCTGCAACTCCTGGGCGTTGATCTCCACCCGGCCCTGGTGCTCGAAGACCGTCTCGACGCGCGCCTCGCGGCGGGTCAGCTCGTGGTTCACCAGCACCAGCGTGTCTTCGATGACGGCGCGCGGGTCGAGCGCTTCGGTGTGCCCGGCGTAGTGCGCCGGGCGTGAATACTGCAGCAGCTTGTCGACGATCGCGCGCACCCGGTAGATCTGCTCGATGATGATGTCTATCTCGTTGCGCACGGGCTCGGCGTGCGCGCCGAGGTCCTGGACCAGGACGTCGAGGTTGCCGAGCATCACCGCGATGGGGTTGTTGATCTCGTGTGCCACGCCCGCGGTCAGCTCGCCGAGGGCAGCGAGCTTCTCCGACAGCGCCAGCTGGCGGCGCGTCTCGTGCAGCAGCTCGATGGTACGGGTGAGCTCGCGGTTTTTCTCACGCAGCTCCCGGGTGCGCTCGGCCACCCGGCCCTCGAGCGCGTCGGAGGCGGCGACGATCTCGCTGTTCTTCTGTTTGAGCAACTCCAGCATGGTGTCGAACTCGCGCGCCAGCTCGCCGACCTCGTCGAGCGAGTCGACCGGGCCCATGCGTCGTTCCTCCCCGGCCTTGACGGCGCGCACGACCCGCATCATCGACTCGATAGGCAGGAACAGGCGGCGCGCGCCGAGGGCGAGCACGCCGCCGGCCAGCACCGCGCCGGCCAGCACCACACCGGCGAGCACGGCCAGCGCCTCGATGTGTGCCCGCCGGTAGGGCGCTTCGAGCAGGCCGGTTTCGAGCAGGCCCACCTGCTCGCCGGTCGCGTCGAGCAACGGCGCGTAGGCCGAGATGTACCAGTCGTCGACCACGAAGTTGCGTCCCACCCATTGCTCGCCGCGCCCCAGCACGGCGTCGCGCACGCGGTGCGCGACCCGTGTGCCGAGCGCCCGCCCGCCCTCGGCGAGCGGGACGTTGGTGCTGATGCGTACGTCCCCTAGCGCCAGGGTCACCGTGCCGCGCCCGTGTTCCGGCAGGCTGCCGGGCCCGTAGACGAGGTCGCGCAGCTCGTCGACGAACGCGAAGTTGCGGCTGAGCAGCACGCCGCCCTCGAGCAGCGCGACCACCTCGCCCTGCAGGTTGCGCACCGGGTAGAGAGTGCGCAGCACCAGTGCGCGGTCTTCGCGGGTGCGCGCGCTCGGGGCCGCAAGCTCGGTCGGGACCAGGGCGAGGGTCGCGCGGGTCGCGAGCGCCGGGTCGATCTCGGCGAGCTCGGCGAACGCGTAGACCTCGACGCCCGAGCTCGGCAGCCCCAGCCGGTAGGCACGCTCGAGCAGCGGCGACACTTTCGACTGCAGCTTGCGCGTGCGCTGGAATCGGTGCCACCCGCGGTTGTCGGTGAGGTGTACGAAATCGAAGCCGGCGGTGGTGGCCAGCAACTCCACGATCGCCAGCAGCTGGTCGTCGTCGTCGCTCAGCAGGCTGGTGCGGAAGGTGTAGGACTCCGCCGCCGTGGCCAGCTTGCCGAGGTAGTCGCGCTGGATGCGCTCGAAGGCGTCGCGGGCCACGGCGAGGTCCGTGGTGACCCGCTGGAAGAGCTGCTGGTGCGAGAACCCCAGCGACCAGTACAACGTGCCGACGAGCATGGCCGGCACCAGGATCACGAACGGCAGCACCGCCAGCACCAGCAGCTTGTAGCGCAGGTTGCGTCGCACCAGGTTGCCGAGCGCGGTCATGGGTCGGGGCTCGCGCCGCGCGGGTCAGGCGCCCCGCAGTTTGCGCTCCAGTGTCTTGCGCGAGATCCCGAGCGTGCGGGCCGCGGCGGACTTGTTGCCGTTCGCCGCCTCGAGCGCCGAGCGCAGGTGGTGCAGCTGCACTTCGGCCAGCGACCAGTGGGCCGGGTAGCCGGCCGGCTGCTCCGCGGCGGCCGCGGGCTCGACGTTGCAGCACTCGCTCGGCAGCTCGCCCAGCAGCAGCGCGCGCTCGATGACGTTGCGCAGTTCGCGAACGTTGCCCGGCCAGTCGTAGCGGCGCAGCTTGTCGAGGTCCTCCTCGCCGAAGGCGATGGGGCGCAAGCCGAGCTCCCCGGCCAGGCTCTCGTTGAAGTGCTGCACCAGCGGGGCCACGTCCTCGCGGCGCGCGCGCAGCGCCGGGACGTGGATGCTGAGCACGTTGAGGCGGTAGAAGAGGTCCTTGCGAAACTCGCCGTGCTCGACGGCCTCGTGCAGGTTGCGGTTGGTGGCCGCGACCACGCGGGCATCGACGCGCACTTCGCGGTCGGCGCCGACCGGTCGCACGGAGCGTTCTTCGAGCGCGCGCAGCAGCTTGGACTGCAACGCCATCGGCAGCTCGGCGATCTCGTCGAGGAACAACGTGCCCTGGTCGGCGTACACGAACAATCCCTCGCGCGCGCTCTGGGCGCCGGTGAACGCACCGCGCGTGTGGCCGAACAGCTCGCTCTCCAGCAGGTCGGGCGCGATCGAGCCGCAGTTGACCGCCACGAACGCGCCGGCGCGGCCGCTGCGCTCGTGAATGGCCCGGGCGAACAGTTCCTTGCCGGTGCCGGTCTCGCCCTCGATCAGCACGATGGCGCTGGTCGTGGCGACGCGCTCCACCACGCCGTAGAGCTCGCGGATGGCATCGCTGCGCCCGACGATACCGCTGCCCGGCTGCTGCGCCTGGCGGCGCAGCAGGGCGTTCTCGCGCAGCACCGCCCGGCGCTCGAGGCAGCGTTGCACCGAGGCCAGGATGTAGTCCATTCGAAACGGCTTGAGGATGAAATCCGCCGCGCCCGCGCGTAACGCCGCGACCGCCATCTCGAGGTCGGCGTAGGCGCTGATGAAGATGACGTCGGTGTGGATGCCGCCGGCGCGCAGGTGCTCGAGCCACTGGATGCCGGACTGGCCGGGCAGGCGGATGTCGACGATCAACAGATCGAAGTGGAAGCGGCTGCGCAGCTGCTCGGCGTTCTCGACGCTGTCGGCAAGCTCCAGCAGTGCGCAGCGTTTCTCGAGCGCGCGGCGCAGGAAGTTGCGCATGCCGGGCTCGTCGTCGACCACCAGGATGGAAACGCGCCTCAGGACGTCGAGCGGCTCGGGTTCGGCGCCGGCGGTGTCGATGCTGGGCGAGCTGTTCATGGCCGGTGCTCGGGATCGGTCGCGGCCTGCTACTGTAGTCGATTTACGCCGGCGCGAGAAACCGCGCCCGTGACGCCCGCCGGCGACAGGCGGGCGATGGCGCGGATCAGCCCCGGGCCGTTGTAGATCAGGCCCGTGTAGAGCTGCACCAGCGCGGCCCCGGCGGCGAACCGGGCGGCGGCCTCGCGCGGCCCCATCAGCCCGCCGGCGGCGATCAGCGGCACTCGCCCGCCCAGTTCGGCCTGCAGCTTCTGCAGCACCTGCCGGGCGAGCGGGGCGAGCGGCGCGCCGCTCAGGCCGCCCGCTTCCCCGGCCTGCGGGTGGTTCTCGACGCCCGCCCGCCCGGCGGTGGTGTTGGTGGCGATCACCCCGTCGACCTCGTGCTCGAGCAAGGCGCGGGCGATGTCGGCAAGCGCGTCGTCAGGCAGGTCCGGTGCGAGCTTCACCACCAGCGGGCGGCGTACGCCATGGCGGGCGCTGAGGCGCTCGCGCTCACGCTGCAGGGCACCGAGCAGGTTTCGTAACGCACCGCCCTGCTGCAGCTCGCGCAGCCCCGGCGTGTTGGGCGATGACAGGTTGACGGTGACGTAGCTCGCCTGCGGGTAGACCTCGCGCAGGCAGTGCAGGTAGTCGTCGGCGGCCTGCTCCAGCGGCGTGTCGCGGTTCTTGCCGATGTTGATCCCGAGCACGGCGTCGGGCGCATGGCGGCGAAAAGCGGCCACCCGCCGCACCAGGTTCGCCACGCCCCGGTTGTTGAAGCCCATGCGGTTGATCAGCGCGCCGGCCTCGGGCAGGCGGAACAATCGCGGGCGCGGGTTGCCGGGTTGCGGGCGCGGCGTCACGGTGCCGAGTTCGAGGAACCCGAAGCCGAGCGCGTAGAGCCCGGCGATCGCGGTGCCGTCCTTGTCCAGACCGGCTGCGAGCCCGACCGCGTTGGGAAACTCGAGGCCCATCACGCGGCGTGGCGCGGCGATCGCCGAACGTGCCCGCCCGGCCAGCGCACCGGGCAGCAGTCCCAGCATCGCAAGGGTCAGGTCGTGAGCGCGCTCGGGCGGCAGGCGAAACAGTGCCGAGCGCGCCAGCCGGAACGCAACGCCGGGGCCGGCGTCGTTCACAGCCCCTCGGTATCCGGGACGGCGGCGGGTCTCGCCTCGTGCAGTTCGTAGCGCAGGGTGACGTGCTCGCGGTTGTCCCAGATCACCGCCACGCGCCAGCCGTCCTGTTCCCAGTTGGTGTGCGCCTTGCCTATGCCGAGGTTGATGGCGTTCTGACGCGAGCTGCGGGAGTTCGCCGAGGGCGGGAACTCGCTCAGGTCCTCGCCGATGCCGTAGATGCGGATCAGCTTGTTGCGCCAGTCGAGGTAGTTGAGCCAGGAGCCGGGCGGCTCCTCGCGCTGCACGGCGACGATCAGCCGTTCGCGAACCTCCACCCGCACGGGCGACTCACCCGCGGCGAGCGTCACGCTCCCGTTGCCGTTGGCGGGCGCGCGGCTGCCGGGCGGCAGCGTGTCCGCCGGGCCGCCGAGGCACACCGCGTTGAATACCAGCTTCACGCAATCGGCCGCGCTTGCCGCCGTCGACAGCGGCAACAACAGCGCGAGGGCGCAGCCCAGAAACGACCTGGGCAGCGCCGCGATCGGGCGCGACGGTTTGGGGGCGGCTTCGATTTGCGGTCTCCGGTTGGGCGGCACGGGTGGAGGAATTGTCAGTGACAGCCACGCCGTCCTGCAAGGCCGTCTGTCGCGGCCGGCTATAATGCGCCGCATGCAACGTTCACCCGAGAACCTGTCCGGGGCGCTGGCCGAGGGCCTGGCGCCGCTCTACCTGGTGGCCGGCGACGAGCCGCTGCAACTGGGCGAGGCCTGCGACGCGGTGCGCGCGGCGTGTCGGGAAGCGGGGTTCGACGAGCGCACCGTGCTCGGCGAAGGCGCGGATTTCGACTACGCCGAGCTGGCGGCGTCGGCCGACAACCTGTCGCTGTTCGCCACCCGGCGGCTGCTCGAGTTGCGCTGGTCGGGCAAGCCCGGCAAGGAGGGCGGCAAGGTGCTGCAGGCGTACGCAGCGCAGCCGCCGCGAGACACCGTGCTGCTGATCAGCGGCCCGCGCATCGAGCGCCGCAGCCGCGATTCCGCCTGGTACCGGGCGTTGGACAAGGCCGGGGTGGTGGTGAACGTGTGGCCCATCGAGCGCGAACGTTTCCCGCCCTGGCTGGCGCGCCGCGCCCGCGGGCTCGACCTCGACCTCGACGCCGAGGCCGCGCGCCTGCTGGCCGAGCGGGTGGAGAACAACATGCTGGCCGCCGCCCAGGAACTCGAAAAACTGCGCCTGCTGCTCGGTCCGGGCGCGGTCGACGCCGACACGGTGCTGCGCGCGGTAGCCGACAGCGCGCGGTTCAACGTCTTCGACCTGGCCGATGCGATCCTCGCGGGGGACGCGCCGCGCGTGTGCCGCGTGTTGCAGGGCCTGCGCGAGGAAGGCGTGGAGCCGGTGCTGGTGCTGTGGGCCATCGCGCGCGAAGTGCGTACGCTGGCCAGCGTCTCGGCGGCGCTGCGGCGGGGCGTGGCACGCGACACCGCGCTGCGCGAAGCCCAGGTGTGGTCGCAGCGCAAGGCGCTGGTCGGCAGGGCGTTGCAGCGCCAGTGCGACTGGGCGGGCCTGCTGCGCCAGGCGGCGGCCGCCGACCGGGTGGTCAAGGGCGCCGCCGCCGGTCCGTGGCGCGCGTTGCAGCGACTGGCGCTGGCCGCGTGCGGCAAGCCGCTGGGTCTCGCCGAAGCGTCTTGACCGATGCCGCCGGCCAGAGCGGTTTCGCAGGGCGAATCCCGTTACCGTGCTCGCCGGCCCCTTTCACCCCCTCGCGGTGGGACGCGCAGGGTCTTTACAGCCCGGGCCGGCGCTGGCCTGCGCGACACGCGTGATTTAAGCTTTACGCCGTTCGACTGGAGGACCCGCGCCGCATGAGCGCCAAGCCGCAAGACCCGCAACTGGACCTCGCCGCCTACGTCACCGGTCTCGGCGTCGCCGCCCGCGCGGCGTCGCGGGAGATGGCCCGCGCGCCGACCCGCGCGAAGAACGCGGCCCTGCAGGCCATCGCCGATCGCCTGCTGGCCGACCAGGAGGACCTCCTGAGGGCCAACGCCGGCGACCTCGAAGCGGGCCGGCGCAACGACCTCGCCGCGCCGCTGCTCGATCGCCTGGAGCTGACCCCGGCGCGGATCGCAGCCATGGCGCAGGGCCTGCGCGACATCGCGGCCCTGTCCGACCCGGTCGGGCAGGTCGACGATCTTGCCTACCGCCCGTCGGGCATCCAGGTCGGTCGCATGCGCGTGCCCCTCGGCGTGGTCGGCATCATCTACGAGTCGCGCCCCAACGTGACGGCCGACGCTGCCGGGCTGTGCCTCAAGTCCGGCAACGCCACGATCCTGCGCGGCGGCTCCGAAGCGATCGCCTCCAACCGCGCGATCGCCGCCTGTGTGCAGCAGGGGCTGCGCGAGGCCGGGCTGCCGGGCGAGGCCGTGCAGTTGATCGAGAGCACCGACCGCGCGGCGGTCGGGGCGCTGCTGACCATGCAACGCTACGTCGACGTGATCGTGCCGCGCGGCGGGCGCGGACTCATCGAGCGCGTGGCGGCCGAGTCGCGGGTGCCGGTCATCAAGCACCTCGACGGCAACTGTCACGTCTACATCGACGGGCTGGCCGACCTCGCCCAGGCGCGCGCGATCGCGGTGAACGCCAAGACGCGGCGTTACGGTGTGTGCAACGCCATGGAGACGCTGCTCGTGGATACGGTCGTCGCCGCGGACGTGCTGCCGGCGCTGGCCGATGACCTGCGCCCGCACGCGGTGGAAATCCGCGGCTGCCCGCGTACCTGTGAGCTGCTGCCCGACGCGCGCCCGGCCAGCGAGCAGGACTGGTCGACGGAGTTTCTCGCCCCGGTCCTGGCGGTGCGCGTGGTCGACGGCCTCGATGCCGCGATCGAGCACATCGAGACCTACGGCTCGCATCACACCGACGCCATCGTCACCCGCGACATCGAGCGCGCGCAGCGGTTCCTGCGCGAAGTCGATTCCAGCTCGGTGATGGTGAACGCCTCGACGGCCTTCGCCGACGGGTACGAGTACGGGCTGGGTGCGGAGATCGGCATCAGCACCGACAAGCTGCACGCCCGCGGGCCGGTGGGCGTCGAGGGCCTGACGACGCGCAAGTACGTGGTCTTCGGCCAGGGTCACGTGCGCGATTGAGCCCTCGCGAGCGACCGCTAGCCCGATGGCGCTGATCGGCCTGTTCGGCGGCACCTTCGATCCCGTGCACTTCGGGCACCTGCGCCCGGCCCTGGACCTGCACGAGTACCTCGGCCTCGACGAGGTTCGCCTGCTGCCCTGCAACGTTTCGCCGCACCGTGAGCCGCCGCTCGCGAGCGGCGCCCAGCGCCTGCGGATGCTCGAGATCGCCGTCGAGGGTCACCCGGCGCTCGTCGTCGACCCGCGTGAGCTGCAACGCCCGCCGCCGTCCTACACACTCGACAGCCTGGAGGCGCTACGCGGCGAGCAGCCGGGCGCCACGCTGGTGCTGGCGATGGGCGCGGATGCCTACGCGGCGTTCGAGACCTGGCACGGCTGGCGGCGGATCCTGGAACTCGCCCATCTCGCCGTCCTGACCCGGCCCGGCTACCCGCTGCCGGTAGATGACCCACGCCTCGGCGGGCCGGCGGCCGCGCTGGCAACGTGCCCGGCGGGCCTGGTGGTCGAGTGCCCCGTGACCGCCTTGCCGATTTCCGCGAGCGACCTGCGCCGGCGCCTGGCCGCGGGGCGCGACGTGAGTTTTTTCCTGCCGGAAGGCGTGCGCCGTTACCTG
>JBFJWO010000187.1:0-9298 GCA_041623575.1 Gammaproteobacteria bacterium | reverse complement strand
ACAAGGCTGTCCCGCCGCTTCGCGCCGCCCCTTCGCGACGCGCACACAGCCGGGCGCGCTCTTTCGACCGGGCTATCCCGTCCTGGGAGTTGGCCCCGCAACGGCTTTCCTGTGAAAATCCCCGGCGAGACCTAACGCCGGGGACTCTCCCAGATGCCGCATCCACCCGCCCCGCCGCCACGCGCGGGGAACGCCGCCCGCCGCACGCGCCCGTGAACGACTACCTCATTGCCCCGTCCATCCTGGCCGCCGATTTCGCGCGTCTCGGCGAGGAAGTCGACACGGTGCTCGAAGCGGGCGCCGACATGGTCCATTTCGACGTGATGGACAACCACTACGTGCCCAACCTGACCATCGGGCCGCTGGTGTGCGAGGCGCTGCGCAAGCACGGTGTCGATGCGCCCATCGACGTGCACCTGATGGTCAAGCCGGTGGACCGGCTGATCCCCGAGTTCGCCGCCGCCGGGGCCACCTACATCAGCTTTCACCCCGAGGCGACCGAGCACGTCGACCGCTCCCTGCAGCTGGTGCGCGAATCGGGCTGCAAGGCGGGCCTGGTCTTCAATCCCGCGACGCCCCTGAGCTACCTGGACTACGTGCTGGACAAGGTCGACATGGTGCTGCTGATGTCGGTGAACCCGGGCTTCGGCGGGCAGGCGTTCATCCCCTCGGCGCTCGACAAGCTGCGCGTGGCGCGGCGCACCATCGAGGCCAGCGGGCGGGCCATACGCCTCGAGATCGACGGCGGCGTCAAGACCGACAACATCGGCGCAATCGCCGCCGCCGGCGCCGACACGTTCGTGGCGGGTTCGGCGATTTTCTCCGCGCCCGACTACCGCAAGGTGATCACCGCGATGCGCGAACAACTGGCCGCGGTCGGCTGAAACCGGGCGCGCCGCGTTGAGGCGAACGGGCTGGCCACGACTGGTGATCTTCGACCTCGACGGCACGCTGATCGACACCGTGCCCGACCTCGCGCTCAGCGTGGACGAGACGCTGGTGGCGCTCGGCTTGCCGCCCAGCGGCGAGGCGGTCGTGCGCACCTGGGTCGGTGACGGGATCGACGCCCTGCTGGAACGGGCGCTGGCACACGCCGGTGCACCCGCGGGGCTGCGCGAACGCGGCCTCGACCTGTTTCGCGAGCGCTACTGCCAAAACAACGGCCGGCGCAGCACGCCCTACGCCGGTGCCCGGGAACTGCTGGGCGAGCTCGCCGCGCGCGGCACCCCGCTGAGTTGCGTCACCAACAAGAGCTCGCCGTTCACCTTGCCGTTGCTGGCGCAGTTCGGGTTCGACGGCTACTTCCAGAGCATCGTCAGCAGCGACACGCTCGGGCGGCGCAAGCCCGATCCCGCGCCGCTCGCCCACGCCTGCGAGCAGGCCGGCGTGGCGGCGGCCGATGCGCTGCTGGTCGGCGATTCGCGCAACGACGTGCGCGCGGCGCGGGCCGCCGGCATGCCGGTGTGGTGCGTCAGCTACGGCTACAGCCACGGCGAGGACGTCGCGAGCTATGCGCCCGACCGGGTGCTGGCGAGCCTCGGTGAAGCGGCCGGATACCTGCGTGCCGGCGCGTGAGGGCTGCGCGTCGTTGGCCGGCGACGCCATCGCGGGTTGCGCGCGCCAAGCCGTTTGTCAGAGCCGGTCGTAACCCGCTATCATCCGCGGCCTGCGCTTGCAGCAAGTCGTTTTGCGTGAGGACCATGACTTTCCAGATCCGACGCCGGCCGGGTTGGCGATGGCGGCAGTGGTGATGCTGCCCCGCGCCGCCGTGCTCTCGTGCCGTTATCTGGAAGGTACCTCCGATGAATCCCGAACAATTTGGCTCCTACGTCGACCAAGGCTTTACCCGCATCCCGCTCTTTCGTGAGGTCCTGGCCGACCTCGACACGCCGCTTAGCACCTACCTCAAGATCGCCGACCGCCCCTACTCCTACCTGTTCGAGTCCGTGCAGGGCGGCGAGAAGTGGGGCCGCTTCTCCATCATCGGCCTGCCGGCGCGCACGGTGGTCAAGGTCCATGGCCGGCGGGTTTGCGTCGAGGAGGACGGCGAGGTCGTGGAGGCCCGCGAGGTCGACGATCCGCTGGCCTGGGTCAGCGAGTTCCAGGCGCGCTTCCGGGTGCCCGCCGTGCCCGGCCTGCCGCGCATGAACGGCGGCCTGGTCGGGTACTTCGGTTACGACACGATCGCCTACATCGAGCCGCGGCTCGCCAACCCCGGCAAGCCCGACGCGCTCGGCACGCCCGATATCCTGCTGATGGTCTCCGATCGCCTGGTGGTGTTCGACAACCTGGCGGGCAAGCTCTTCCTGATCGTCCACGTGCACGCCGACGAGGCCGCGTTCAAGGCGGGCCTGCACGAGCTCGACATGCTGGAGGTGCGACTGCGCAACGCGGCCAGCTACCCGATGGTGCGCGTGCCGCGCGAAGTCGCCGAGCAGGATTTCGTGTCCGGCTTCAGCGAGGCCGGTTACAAGGCCGCGGTCGGGCGCGCGCGCCAGTACATCATCGACGGCGACGTCATGCAGGTGGTGTTGTCGCAGCGCATGAGCGTACCGTTCGCCGCGCGGCCGCTGGATCTGTACCGTGCGTTGCGCTGCCTGAACCCGTCGCCCTACATGTACTTCCTCGACCTCGGCGACTTCCATATCGTCGGGTCCTCGCCCGAAATCCTGGTGCGCCTGGAGGGCGGCGAGGTCACGGTGCGACCGATCGCGGGCACGCGCCCGCGCGGCGCCGACGAGGAGGAGGACGCCGCGCTAGAGGCGGAGCTGCTGGCCGACCCCAAGGAACTCGCCGAGCACCTGATGCTGATCGACCTGGGGCGCAACGACGCCGGGCGAGTCAGCCGTATCGGCAGCGTGCGCGTCACCGAGGAGATGCTGGTCGAGCGCTACTCGCACGTCATGCACATCGTCTCCAACGTGCAGGGGCGCCTGCGCGAGGGGCTGGACGCGATCGATGCCCTGCGCGCAGCGTTTCCCGCGGGCACGGTGAGCGGCGCGCCGAAGATCCGCGCCATGGAGATCATCGACGAGCTCGAGCCGGTCAAGCGCGGCGTCTATTCGGGCGCGGTCGGGTACCTCTCCTGGTCGGGCGACATGGACACCGCCATCGCGATCCGTACCGCGGTCATCAAGGACGGGCAACTGCACATACAGGTCGGTGCCGGCATCGTCTACGACTCCGATCCCGAGCGCGAGTGGGAGGAGACGCTCAACAAGGGTCGCGCCATGTTCCGCGCGGTCGCCATGGCCGAGTCGGGTCTGGGTTGAGTCCCGTGCGCGGGCGGGTCAAGCAGCTGGTCGACTCGAAGCGCTTCGAGGGGTTCATCATCGCGCTGATCCTGATCAACGCCGTGGCCCTCGGGCTCGAAACCATGGAGCCGGTCGTGCGCAGCTACGGCCCCTGGCTCGAATGGCTGAACGTGATCGTGCTCGCCGTGTTCGTCACCGAAGTGGTGCTCAAGGTGTACGCGGTGGCGCCCCGCTTCGCCGGCTATTTCGGCAACGGCTGGAACCTGTTCGATTTCTCCGTCGTGGTGTTCTCGCTGATCCCCGCGACCGGGCAGTTCGCCATGATCGCGCGTCTCGCCCGCCTGCTGCGCGTGCTGAGGCTGATCTCCACCATCCCGGAGCTGCGCCTGATCGTGGCTACGCTGGTGCGCTCGATCCCGAGCATGGGGCACGTGATCATGCTGATGGGCGTGATCTTCTACATCTACGCCGTGGCCGGTTATCACCTGTTCCACGAGCACGATCCGGCGCACTGGCGCAACCTCGGTATCGCGCTGCTGACGCTGTTCCGGGTGGTGACGCTGGAGGACTGGACCGACGTGATGTACAAGGCGATGGAGCTCTCGCCGTTCGCCTGGGTGTACTTCGTGAGCTTCGTCGTGGTCGGCACCTTCGTCGTCATCAACCTGTTCATCGCGGTGGTGCTGAACAACCTCGAGGAAGCCAAGACCGAGCGGTTGCAGGCGTTGCAGTCGCCGGCCAGCCGGGAGGAGATCCTGCGCGAGCTGCGTGCCACGCAGGCCGCACTGCAACGCCTGCACGACCGCCTCGAGCAGGCGCCGGACGCCGAGCCGGGCAGGTGAAAGTGACAATGCGACGGAGCACATCACGAATGAGCGTATCGAGAATCCTGGCGATGGCGACGCTCTTGTGCGCGGCCAGCGCCTGCCAGGTCGCGCCGCGTGTGCACGAGACCGCCAACTGGACCCTGCCGGAGGGCGCCACCCTGAACCTGCGGCGCGACGTCGAGGTGCCGGCCGGTTGGGCGCGCGCGACTTTTCAGGACGGCGAGTCGATGCACCCCAACGACATCGACCACAAGCTGCCGGCCTGCGGGCTGTTCCTCTCCGAGCGCTCCCCGCGCGGCGAACCTTTCACGGTGAGCGCGGACAGTTTCGCGACCGGTGACGTCCACCGCCCGTTTCCCGACCTGATCCTCGAGAGCCGCCGCACGTTCGTGACCAAGGTGCCGCTCGATTCGCCGCGCCAGCCGCTGGTCGTCGACCTGATCTGCGAGATCACCGGGGACCCGCGCTGGGTGGGCCACCTGAGCCTCGACGAGGTCCGCGCCGCGCTCGGGGACAGCTTCGAGTTGCAATGGCCGGGCGGCGAATGAGCACCCGGGTTGGTAAAGCGTTGGGGCGTGTGCGACAGTCCGCCCGAGGCTGCTCCCATCGATAGGGAAGACCGTCATGCTCCTGATGATCGACAACTACGACTCGTTCACCTACAACCTGGTGCAGTACCTCGGCGAGCTGGGTGAGGAGGTGCAGGTCCACCGCAACGACTGCGTGAGCGTCGAGCAGGTGCGTGCAGCGGCGCCGCAGCGCATCGTCATCTCGCCCGGGCCGTGCACGCCGAACGAGGCGGGGGTGTCGATGGCGGTGGTCGAAGCGTTCGCCGGCCGCGTGCCGATCCTGGGCGTTTGCCTGGGACACCAGTGCATCGCGCAGGTGTTCGGTGGGTCTATCGTCCATGCCGGTGAGATCATGCACGGCAAGACCTCCTGGGTGCACCACGAGGGCGAGGGCGTTTTCCAGGACCTGCCGCGCCCCTTCGAGGCCACGCGCTACCATTCGCTGGCGCTCGCCCGCGAGCATGTGCCCGAGGCGTTGCGGGTCACCGCCCGGGCCGCGGACGACACCGGCGAGCAGGGCGAGATCATGGGGCTGCAGCACCGCGAGCTTGCCGTGCACGGCGTTCAGTTCCACCCCGAGTCCATCCGTACTCCGGCGGGCAAGCAGCTGCTGCAGAATTTCCTGAACCTGCACTGAGAAGGGGCGCCACAGCGATGAACATCCAGGAAGCGATCCGTGCGGTTACCGAGAACCGCGACCTCGGCGAGCAGGAGATGACCGACGTGATGCGCCAGATCATGACCGGCGAGGCGACCCCGTCGCAGATCGGCGGGTTCCTGATCGGCCTGCGCATGAAGGGCGAGACCTCGCTCGAAGTCGCGGCGGCGGCGCGCGTGATGCGCGAGCTGGCGACCCGCGTCGAGGTCGACGACACGCACCTGGTGGACATCGTCGGCACGGGCGGCGACGGCAGCAGCAGCTTCAACATCTCCACGGCCAGCGCTTTCGTGGCGGCCGCGGCCGGGGCGCGCGTCGCCAAGCACGGCAACCGTTCCGTTTCGAGCCAGTCCGGCAGCGCGGACCTGCTGGAGGCGGCGGGCGTGCGCCTCGACCTGACGCCCGAGCAGGTCGGGCGTTGCATCGACACCGTCGGCATGGGGTTCATGTTCGCCCCGCATCACCACGGGGCGATGAAATACGCCATCGGCCCGCGGCGCGAGATGGCCGTGCGCACCGTGTTCAACCTGCTCGGACCGATCACCAACCCGGCTTTCGCCCCGAACCAGCTGCTCGGCGTGTTCGCGCGCCGCTGGGTGGAACCCATCGCGCAGGCCCTGCGCACGCTCGGCAGCCGCCACGTGATGGTGGTGCATTCGGACGACGACATGGACGAGATCAGCATCTGCGCGCCGACCCGGGTCAGCGAACTGCGCGACGGCGAAGTGCGGTCCTATTCCATCCAGCCCGAGGATTTCGGTATCGAGCGCGTGGCGCACGAGACGATTGCCGTGCGCGGCCCGGAGCAGAGCCTGGCCCTGATCCGCTCGGTGTTCGACAACGCGGCGGTGCCGGCGCGTGACATCGTCGCGCTCAACGCGGGCGCCGCGATCTACGTGGCCGGCCTCGCCGACAGTCATGCGCAGGGCGTCGAGAAAGCCTACTTCGTGATCGCGAGCGGCGCGGCGCGCGAGAAGCTGCAGGAACTCGGGGAGTTCAGCCGCTCGTTCGGTGACGAGTGAAGCGCCGGTGAGCGCAAAACGACTGCCCGGCGGTGCTGCCGACGCACCGGATATTCTCAAGCGCATCCTGCGCCGCAAGGCCCAGGAAATCGCCGAGCGCGCGGCGGTGCTCGGGCTGCGCGAGCTGAGCGCCCGCGTGCAGGACCAACCGCCGCCGCGCGGGTTCTCGGCGGCGTTGCACGAGGCAGCCGCCGCGGGCCGTCCGGGCGTTGTCGCGGAGATCAAGCGCGCATCGCCGAGCAAGGGCGTGTTGCGCGAGGACTTCGACCCGGCGGCGATCGCCGTGGCCTACGAACGGGGCGGCGCCACCTGTCTTTCGGTCCTGACGGACCGGGATTTCTTCCAGGGTGACGACGCCTACCTGCAGGCGGCGCGCGGCGCTTGTGCCTTGCCCGCACTGCGCAAGGACTTCTGTATCGGCGCCTACCAGGTGTACGAGTCCCGCGTGCTGGGCGCCGATTGCGTGTTGCTCATCGTCGCAGCCCTCGGCGACGCGCTGCTGCGCGAGCTGCACGACCTCGCGACGCACCTCGGCCTCGACGTGCTGGTGGAAGTACACGATGCCGACGAACTGCGGCGCGCCCTGGCCGTCGGCGCGCGACTGGTCGGCATCAACAATCGCGACCTGCGCACTTTCGACACCCGTCTCGACACCACGCTCGGACTGCTGGGCGCGGTGCCCGCGGGCGTGACGCTGGTGACCGAAAGCGGTATCGCCAGCCGCGAAGACGTCGCGCTCATGCGCGAGCACGGGGTAGGTGCGTTCCTGGTCGGCGAGGCTTTCATGCGCGCGCCCGATCCCGGCCGCGCGCTGCGCGAGCTCTTCTACGACCGGGAGGGGTGAGGCGCCGGTTGCGGTTTCAACGCGTACCGAACACCACGATGGTCTTGCCGCGCGCGGTGATCAGGCCCTGTTCCTCGAGCTCCTTCAGCACCCGCCCGACCATCTCGCGCGAGCAGCCGACGATGCGGGCGATCTCCTGGCGGGTGATCTTGATCTGCATGCCGTCGGGATGGGTGATCGCGTCGGGTTCGTGCGCCAGTTCCAGCAGCGTGTGTGCGACGCGCCCGGTCACGTCGAGGAACGCCAGGTCGCGGACCTTGGCGTTGGTCTTGCGCAGGCGTGCCGCTAGCTGCGACGACAGCGCGAAGAGGATCTCGGGCGCCGATTCGGCCATGCTGCGGAACTGGTCGTAGTTGATCTCGGCGAGTTCGCAGTCGGTGCGCGCAACGACCCAGGCGCTGCGTTGGATGTCCTCGTCGAACAGGCCGAACTCGCCGAAGAAGTCACCGGGGTTGAGGTAGGCGAGCACGATCTCGCGGCCTTCCTGGTCTTCGATCACTACGCTGACCGAACCCTCGATGATATAGTACAGGCTCTCCGGCTTGTCCCCTTCGTGGATGATCGTTGCCTTGGGCGGGTAATTGCGCCGGTGGCTGTGGCGCAGGAATCGCGGCAACCACTCACTTTCCTTGATCGGTACACTGATGCGTCGCATGGTCCCAATGATACTGTTTTCGCTGCCTGCGGTAGTCAAAGTCGGCGCCGCCGGCGTCGCCCTTCCGTTTCGGGTCCTGCCTTCGCGGTCGCGGGCAACGCATCCGTGAAGGCGACTGTTCGCTGGTTGCCGCCCATGGCGTTCGTGGCCGAGTCCGACAGCGGGCATGCGCTGGTGCTGGACAGCGCTCCTGACATCGGCGGGCGGAACACCGGGCCGCGGCCCATGGAACTGGTGTTGATGGGGCTTGGCGGCTGCACCGGCATCGATGTGATGAGCATACTGGAAAAAGCCCGCCAACAGGTTACCGATTGCTACGTGGAACTGGAGGCGGCGCGCGCCGACGAGGTGCCCAGGGTATTCACCCGGATCCATGCCCACTACGTGGTGACCGGGCGTTCGCTGTCGGAAAAAGCCGTTGCCCGGGCAGTCAGCCTGTCGGCGGAAAAGTACTGCTCGGTGACGCGCATGCTCGAGCATTCGGTCGAGATCTCCCATGATTTCGAGGTGCGCGAGGCGGTTTGAACCTCGGACCGCTCTCATGAAGTACGCGTAAATTACCGTTTCTGGCTGACAATTTCTGTCGGCAAGCGCCAATTATTGACCCGCGCGGACGCCAATTAGTCAATCTGTTGACGCCGGGTCCGCCGGGATATTGGCGAATCACACGTAATAGGCGGTGCTCGTCATGATCTTGGCGGTGCCCTGCATGAGCTTTTTCACCGGTGACGGCAGCGATTCACCGCCGGCCTTCAGGGCCTCGCTGGCGTGTCGCGCCTCGTCACGACGCATCTGGGCGATCACTTTACGGCTGGCGGCGTCCTGCTCGGGCAGTTGCGAGAAGTGCCCGTCGAGGTGCTCGACGACCTGGTTCTCGGTCTCCGCGATGAAGCCGAGGCTCCACTTGTCGCCTGCCAGGCCGGCCAGCGCCCCGATCGTCAGCGAGCCGCAATACCACAGCGGCGCCAGGCGACTGGGCCGGCTGCCGAGTTCGCGCAAACGGCGCTCACACCACGCCAGATGGTCGTTTTCCTCCCCTGCGGCCTGGTAGAGACGGCCCTGAACGGCGGCCTCCCGCGCGGTCAGGGCCTGCCCGTGGTAGAGCGCCTGGGCGGCGATTTCGCCGGCGTGGTTGACGCGCATCAGGCCCGCGCTGTGGCGTCGATCGGCCTCGGCAAGATCGCTCCGAGCATCGCCTTCGGCCGGGTACGGCCGCGCCGGCGGCGAGCGCCGAACGGCCACCGAGGTCAGCGCGCTGTCGAGCGCGATCAGGCAGCGATCGCCGAAGGTGAGGCGCCTGAGCGGTCTCACGGACGCCGCCGCGGGGAAGGGGGAGGGGTAGTTGGCACGACGGTTGCTTTAGCTAAATCAGCAAGGCTTGAAGTGGAGATCGAGTAAGGGGCAAAAAAGAAGGGGCACGTGGCCCCCCTGCGTTTGCTCTTATTCTTGCAATTATCGACAAGCGTATT
>JBFJWO010000186.1:0-9314 GCA_041623575.1 Gammaproteobacteria bacterium | reverse complement strand
GACATCCACTACATGGACGGCGCCTGGGGCGGTCGCCTGCCGGCCGTCTCCGGGCACGAGGCTGCCGGGGTAGTCGTCGCGCTCGGCGACGGGGTGGCAGACCTCACCGCCGGCGACCACGTGGTCGTCACCCTGTTGCGCGCCTGCGGGCAGTGTTTCTACTGCCAGCAGGGCGAGCAGGCGCAGTGCGAGGCTACCTTCCCGATCGACCGGCAAGGGCGGCTGAGAAAAGCCGATGGCACCGAGGTCCTGCAAGGGCTGCGCACCGGGGCCTTCGCCGAGGAAGTCGTGGTGCACCACTCGCAGGTCGCGGCGCTGCCGGAGTCGGTGCCGCTCGCGAGCGCCTCGCTGCTGGCCTGCGGGGTCATCACGGGTCTCGGCGCCGTCGTCAACACGGCGCGCGTGCCGCCGGGCGCCAGCGTGGTCGTGGTCGGCGCGGGCGGCGTGGGCCTCAACAGCATCCAGGGTGCGGCGTTGAGCGGCGCGCGCACCATCGTGGCGGTGGACGTCGTCGAGTCGAAACTGGGCGCGGCGCGCGAGTTCGGTGCGACCCACGGTATCAATGCCGCCGACAATGACGTGCAAGCGCGCGTGCGCGAACTCACCGACGGGCGCGGAGCCGATTTCGTGTTCGTCACCGTCGGCGCGCCCGCGGCGATCGAGAGCGCCATCGGCCTGATGCGCCGGGCCGGCACCACGGTGATCGTCGGCATGCCGGCCAGCGGGGTGCGCACCGCGCTCGAGACCGTCGACTTCGCCGACGCCGGGCAACGGGTCATCGGCAGCAAGATGGGCTCGACGCGGCTCGCGCTCGACATGCCCAGGCTCGTCTCGCTCTACCAGCAGGGCCGGCTCAAGCTGGATGAGCTGATTACCGCCACCTACCCGCTCGAGCGCATCAACGAGGCCATCGACGAGGTGCGTCGCGGCGAGGCACTGCGCAACGTGGTGTTGTTCGGCTAGCCGGGCTGCTCGCCGCGCAACTCGAACATCAACCCCTGGTCCACCTGGATCACGCCGCGTTTGGGCCGGTCCAGGTCGATGATGATGAACACGATCAACGAGATCAGGAACGACACCAGCATGGTGGGCGTGACGATACGCTTGCCGCTGAGTCCGCTGGAGTAGCCGAGCATCGCGCCCGAGGCCACGAAGACCACGAACAACAGCAGCAGCACGGCCTCGGGCACGTGCATCTGCAGCAGCGCGTTACGTTTGCCCTGGCTGTCGATGGTCGCGTTGAGCGCCTGCACGAAAGCGCCGGTGGTGACCGGGCGCGGGTCGTCGAGGGTGGCCCGCACCGCCAGCGCCCACAGCTCGCCTTGCAGGGCGGCCGTTCGGCGATTGTATTGCGAGCGCTCCGCGCGGCGCGTGAGGTCGATGCCCCCGACCTCGACCCGCAGCTCGACGTACTCGCGCAGCAACCCGGCCGCGTCGCGACGGTGTTGCTCCGGCAACAGTGACACTCGCAGCATCAGCGTCCCCAGGGCATTGACCTCCTCGATCAGCGCGTGGTTGCGAGCGTCGAAGCGTTGCAGGGACATGCTGAACGTGAACCCGAGCAGCAGCGCGAGCAACCCGAGGACGCTGGCCTGCACGCCGCCGGTGAGCGACTTCATCTCGTCGTCGGTGCGGTTCTGGACGAAGCGCCCGATCCGGAAGCCGACCTCGTTGAACAGCACGATGAGCGCAAACAGGGCCGCGGTGATCGCGACGCTGCTGAAGTCGAACAGCAATTGCGGCTGGGTCACGAGCCCGACCCGTTCGAAGCGGATGCGATGAACGCCAGCGCGTGGCGGTCGAAAAACTCCGCGCGTTCGCCTCGAACCTGGTAGTGCAGGGTTCCGTCGGCCAGTGTCAATGTCGTCATCCCATCGTACTCCCTGGCGAGGTGTCGAGCGGCGTCGATGCCCTCACCTGCCCCCGACCGGCGCATCACGGTGCAGGCTATTGCGGCTCGCCCGCCCGCTCGGATCCGGCGCGCGGCCCGCGCCGGCGGCGTTCCAACGCGCGCAGCACCGCGCGTTTCTCCTCGCCGCTGAAAGCTCCCCAGCCGGCGATCTCCTCGAGGGTTCGCAGACAGCCCAGGCAATACCGGCCCGAGGCGTCGAGCGTGCACACCTCGACGCACGGCGAAGGCGGGTGCGGCCCGGCGACCGTCATGTAGCCTGGCGGCGGGCGTCGAGGGCCTGGGCGACGCGGGAGACGGGCGCGCGCCCGAGGTGGCCCATGATGAACCGCCCCGCGTCGGCCAGCTTCTCCAGGTCTACCCCGCTCGCCACGCCCATGCCGTCGAGCATGTACACCACGTCCTGGGTCGCCACGTTGCCGGCCGCGCCCGGTGCGTAGGGGCAGCCGCCGAGCCCCGAGACCGAGGCGTCGATGACCGTCACGCCGCGCTCGAGAACGGCCAGGATGTTGGCCAGCGCCTGCCCGTAGGTGTCGTGAAAGTGCGCGGCCAGCCGCCCCAGCGGCACCACCGAGGCGACGGCGTCGACCAGTTGCCGGGCGCGGTTCGGGGTGCCGACGCCGATGGTGTCGCCGAGCGATATCTCGTAACACCCCAGGCGCAACAGGCTGGCCGCGATATCGGCGACCGTGCCCGGCGCCACGCTGCCTTCGTACGGGCAGCCGAGCACGCACGAGATATAGCCGCGCACCTTGATGCCGTACTCGCGCGCCGCCTCGCACACCGGCTCGAAGCGCGCCAGGCTCTGCTCGACGCTGCAGTTGATGTTGCGCCGGGAGAAACTCTCCGAGGCGGCGGCGAAGATCGCGACCTCCTCGGCGCCGGCGGCCAGCGCGTCCTCGAAGCCCCGCTGGTTCGGCGTGAGCACCGGGTAGGCGGTGTCCGGTCCACGCCGGATGCGCGCCAGCACCTCCGCGCTGTCCGCCATCTGCGGCACCCACTTGGGCGAAACGAAACTGCCGGCCTCGATCGACGGCAGGCCGGCGCGCGTGAGCCGGTCGATAAGTTCGACGCGCACCTCCACCGGCACCGCCAGAGGTTCGTTCTGCAACCCGTCGCGCGGCCCTACTTCCACGATCCTGACGTCCACCGCGTGCCTCCCTACGCGTCCAGCGCGCGGCTGATCACCATGCGCTGCACGTCCGAAGTGCCTTCGTAGATCCGGCACACGCGTACGTCGCGGTAGATGCGCTCGACCGGGAAATCGCTCACGTAGCCGTAGCCGCCGTGCACCTGGATGGCCTCGGAGCACACGCGCTCGGCCATCTCGCTCGCGAACAGCTTCGCCATCGAGGCCTCTTTGAGGCAAGGCTCGCCGGCATCGCGCAAGGCCGCGGCGTGCAGCACGAGCTGTCGTGCCGCTTCGATTTCGGTGGCCATGTCGGCGAGGCGGAACGCGAGCGCCTGGTGCTCGATCAGGCGGCGCCCGAAAGCCTGGCGCTCGCGGGCATAAGCCAGCGCCGCTTCCCAGGCCGCACGCGCCATGCCGATAGCCTGCGCTGCGACGCCGATGCGCCCGCCCTCGAGGTTGCCGAGCGCGATGCGGTAGCCCTCGCCCTCACCGCCGAGGCGCGCCGCCACCGGCAGGCGCAGACCCTCGAAGGCGATCTGCGCGGTGTCCGAGCAGCGCTGGCCGAGTTTCTTCTCGAGACTCGCCACCCGGTAGCCGGGGGTCTCGGTGGGTACGATGAAAGCGCTGATACCGCGCTTGCCGGCCTGCGGGTCGGTCACCGCGAAGGCGATGAGCACTTCGGCGTTGGCGCCCGAGGTGATGAACTGCTTGGTGCCGTTCAGCACGTACTCGCCACCCTCGAGGACCGCGCGCGTGCGCAGGTTGGACGCATCGGAGCCCGCCTGCGGCTCGGTCAGCGCGAAACCGCCGAGCGCTTCGCCCCGCGCGAGGCGCGGCAGCCACTGCTCCTTCTGGGCCTGGTCGCCGAAACGGAGAATCGGCATGCAGGCCACCGAGTTGTGCACCGCGACGATCGTCGAGCAGGCGCCGTCGCCGGCGGCGATCTCCTCGATCGCCAGCGCGTAGGCCACCTGGTCGAGACCGGCCCCTCCCCACTGCGGCGGCAGCAGCATCCCGAGCAGACCCAGGCCGGCCATCTGCTGCAACTCGGCACGCGGGAATTCCCCGCTGGCGTCGCGGGCCGCGGCGCCCGGCAGCAGTTGCTCGCGGGCGAACTCGCGGGCCATGTCGCGGATCTGGCGCTGTTCATCGGTGAGTTGCACAGGCCGCGTTCAGTCCAGGCGCTCGACCGCCAGCGCAGTGGCCTCGCCGCCGCCGATACACAACGTGGCCACGCCCCGGCGCAGCCCGTGCTTGCGCAGGGCGTGCAGCAACGTGACCACGATGCGCGCCCCCGAGGCACCGATCGGGTGGCCGAGCGCGCAGGCACCCCCGTGCACGTTGACCCGGTCGTGGGGGAGATCCAACTCGCGCATCGCCGCGAGCGCCACCACCGCAAAGGCCTCGTTGATCTCGTAGAGGTCGACATCCGCGGGCGACCAGTCGAGTCGATCCAGGAGCCTGCGCAGCGCGTGCACCGGCGCGGTGGTGAACCAGGCCGGCTCGTGGGCAAACGTGGTGTGGGCAAGGATTCGCGCGAGCGGTGCAACGCCGCGGCGTTCTGCTTCGGCCCGCGTCGCGAGCACCAGCGCGGCGGCGCCGTCGGAGATGGAACTGGAGTTGGCGGCGGTCACCGTACCGCCCTCGCGAAACGCCGGGCGCAGGTGCGGGATCTTCTCCAGGTTGGCCTTGTGGGGCTGCTCGTCGCGGCTCACGGCGTTTTCGCCGCCGCGGGTCGGGACGGCGACGGGCGCCACCTCGGTCTCGAAGCTGCCGTCGTCGATGGCGCGTTGCGCGCGGCGCAGCGATTCGACGGCGAAAGCATCCTGCACCTCGCGCGAGAAGCCGAAGTGCGCGGCCGTATCCTCGGCGAAGGTACCCATCAGGCGGCCCTTGTCGTACGCATCCTCGAGGCCGTCGAGGAACATGTGGTCCTTGATCTCCCCGTGCCCCATGCGCAGCCCGCCGCGCGCCTTCGGCATGAGATAGGGGGCGTTGCTCATGCTCTCCATGCCGCCCGCCACCACCACCGCGGCGCTGCCGGCGAGCAGCGCGTCGTGACCGAGCATGGCGGCCTTCATCCCCGAACCGCACATCTTGTTGACCGTGGTACACCCGACCGAGAGGGGCACGCCCGCGCCGAGCGCCGCCTGGCGGGCCGGCGCCTGGCCCTGGCCCGCCGGCAGCACACAGCCCATGAGCACCTCGTCGACGTCGTGGCCAGCGACTCCGGAGCGCTCCAGGGCGGCCTGGATGGCGCAGGCGCCGAGGGCCGGCGCGGGCAACGCCGCGAGTTCGCCCTGGAATCCGCCCATGGCGGTTCTCGCCGCCCCGAGGATGACCACTTCTCGATCCCGACCGTCGTGCATCGCTGCGTTCTCCTGGCGGACGCGTGGGCCGGGCAGTTTACACGCCCGGCGCTCTTACGTCGGCTGGCGGGCCGTCGGCGCGATTGGCGAGCGTCATCAACGTGCACAGTGCGGTGGCGCACAAGTGCCGCTCGCCTGCGCTTTCGGCCAGCACCCGTGCCTGGCAGACGCTGAGGGTGCGACCGGCGCGCAGCACTTCGCCGTGCGCCACCAGCCGCTCGCCCCGCCCGGGCGCGACGAGGTTGACCTTGTATTCGACGGTGAGCACGGAGTCTGCTGCGCCCATCAGCGTGAAAGCGGCATAACCGCCGGCGTTGTCGGCCAGCGCGCCGATGACCCCGCCGTGAAAATAGCCGTGCTGCTGGCACAGACCCTCGGCGTAATCGAGCCGGATCTCGACGAAGCCGGGGCGGACATCGGTGAGCGCGGCGCCGAGCGTGCGCATGAACGACTGGCGGGCAAAGCTGTCGCGGACGCGCGCCCGGAAATTCTGGTCACGGGCCTCGAACATGCCTGCTCCGGAGGCGGGGGCCGATGCGCGATCCTAGGTGACGTTTACGTAAACGTCAATGCGATGCCGGGGCGGCGGGGCGGGATCAGTAGAAGAGCCAGTAGACCAGCAGGCCGGCGACGCCGACGACCAGGACCGCGGCCACCACCGTGCCGAGGCCGAACCCGACGCCGCCGGACCGCGCATCGACGCTCGGTCGCCGGTCGGTGCTGCGCTCGATCGCGGCTTCGCTTTCCTTGTCCTGGGCCACGCGGTGGAAGTACTTGGAAAACACCAGGCCGCATTTCACGCACATGTTCGCATGCGGTTGCTGGGTGCCGCACTTCGGACAAACGACGCCCGTGCGCTGCAGATGCTCAGCCGTCATCACGGCGGGACCCGAGGGGTTGACGGTCTCGCCCTCGGCTTTCGGTACCAGTTCGAGGTCCGGCGGGTTGTCGAAGCTGTCCGACAGCGGGCGTAGCGACACCGACATGCCGATGCCTTCGAGCACCTCTTTGAGGCGGTTGGCCTCCAGCAGCGGCACACCGGTCTTGAGCACGGTCTCGGCCTCCTGGGCCAGCATTGCGCGCACCGTGTCGGGGCCGAGATCGAAACGCCTGGCGAAGGCGTCCATCACCTGATCGAGGTCGGCGCCTGGGCGCAGGCGCCCGGTAAACACTATTTCGTATCGTTCTGCCATAGCCCTGAGGGTTCGCGTTTTCGTCCTATCCGCGAATTCTGCACGTTATTCAGAGAGTTGCACTAATTGACCGCAAGCACAACCCTTCGCCGCTCGGCCCGGCGCGCTACTCGCCGTGCTCGGCCAGGCTGTTCAGGCACTGGCTTTCGATGGCGTCCATCTCCCGGAGGACGGCGTCGATCTCGTCGCGACGCCGCAACAGCATGGCGCGATCGTCCCGGATGCGCGCGCACATGTGCCGCAGTTGCCGGGCCTCGCCGCGCTCGCCGTTGTACATGTCGATGATCTCGCCGATCTCCTTCAGCGGGAAACCGAGCCGCTTGCCACGCAGGATGAGCTTCAGCCGGGTCCGGTCGCGCCGCGAATAGATGCGCTGGCGACCCTTTCGCTCGGGGCGGATGAGGCCCTGGTCTTCGTAGTAGCGAATGGTCCGGGTGGTGATCCCGAACTCCCTGGACAGGTCCGAGATACTGTAAGTGCGTTGTTGCTCCATGGGCACGGCATTCCGGGTGAGGCAGCCAGTATATCACCGGGCTTTACCTTTACGTAAACGTCACTGGCTCGGCGGGGCGGCTACGGCGACGCGGCGCCCGAGCGCGCGCCGCGCCTCGGACACCTCGCGAGAAAGGTCGCGGCCCGGTCGGGGACACTTCTCGACCGGGTGAGGCGGCCGTGTGCACCCGCATCGGCGCGTCTACCCGACCCGCGGTGGGCGACGCGCCGGTCGAACTGCGGCGCGCGTGAGCGGACCGTCGATCAGTGCGCCGAGCGCGCGCGTTCCCGCAGCTTGAACCGCTGCACCTTGCCGGTCGCGGTCTTGGGCAGGGCGTCGACGAACTCGATCCAGCGCGGGTACTTGTAGGGCGCGAGCCGGTCTTTGACGAAGGCCTGCAACTCGGCGACGGTCGCCTCGCTCGCCTCGCCGGCTTCACGCAGCACGACGTAGGCTTTGGGCTTGGTCAACCCGTCCGCATCGGCGAAACCGATGACCCCGACCTCTAGCACCTTGTCGTGGGCAATCAACGCGGACTCCACCTCGAACGGCGACACCCAGTTGCCGCTCACCTTGAGCATGTCGTCCGTGCGGCCCGAGTAGACGTAGTAGCCGTCGGCGTCGATCGTGTACTTGTCGCCGGTGCGCGTCCACGGGCCGAGGAAGGTGGCGAGACTCTTGTCGCGCTGGTTCCAGTAGGCGACCGCCGCCGAGCGCCCGCGCACGAGCAGCTCGCCGATCTCGCCTGGCGCGGCCGGGTTGTCGCGTTCGTCCACCAGGCGCAGCTCGTAGCCCGGAACGGCCTTGCCGGTGGTTCCGTAGCGAACCTCGCCGGGCCGGTTGCTGAGGAAGATGTGCAGCATCTCGGTGCTGCCGAGGCCGTCGATGATCTCGGCGCCGAACCGCTGCTGCCAGCGTTCGCCGACGTCGCGCGGCAACGCCTCGCCGGCCGACGTGCACAAGCGCAGGCGCGAGCCGGGTGCCGGCACGTTGTCGGGATCGGCGAGAATGGCCGCGTACAGGGTCGGGACCGCGTAGAAGATGGTCGGCCGGTGCTCGCGCAGCACCCGCATGACCAGCTCCGGTGTCGGCCGCCCCGCGGTGACGATCGCGGTGGCGCCGACGTGCAACGGAAAGGTCAGGGAGTTGCCGAGCCCGTAGGCGAAGAACATCTTGGCGACCGAGAAGACGACGTCCTCGGCGGTGATGCCGAGCACCTGCACACCGTAATGCGCGGCGGTATGGATCAGGTCGCTGTGCAGGTGCATGGCCCCTTTCGGGGTGCCCGTCGAGCCCGAGGTGTAGAGCCAGAACGCGACGTCGTCGGCGGTCGTGTCGGCCGCTTCGAGCTTGCCGGGCGCGCCGGCAAGCAGCGTGTCCAGGGCCAGGTGACCCTCGCGCGAGCCGCCCGCGACGATGACGTGCTCGAGCGCCGGCGCCTCGCTCAGCAGCGGCGCGAAACGCTCGTAGAGCGCCTCGCTCACCACCAGCACGCGGGCGCGGCTGTCGCGCAACATGAAACCGTAGTCGGCGCTGGTCAGGAGCGTGTTCACCGGAACGGCGACGAGGCCGGCCTTGATCGCGCCCCAGAACGACGCCGGGAAGTCGACCGTGTCGGCCAGGCAGATCATCACGCGCGACTCGGCGGGAACGCCGAGGCCGAGCAGGGCGTTGCCGGCGCGATCCACTCTCTCGGCGAGCTCGGCGTAGCTGTAGGCGCCTCGGTCATCGATCAGCGCGGTCTTGCCGCCGAGCGTCGTGCGATGACGGTCGATGAACTCGGTCGCCGCGTTGTAGCGCCGCGGCACGTCGATCGCGGCCGGCACGCGGGAGTAGTCGATGGTGGCGCAACGTGTCATCCGGGTGCTCCTGGCGCTCGCCGGCGCGCATCGGGACCGGGACGCAGCACCCGGCCCAGGCCCGCGGCGCCTCCCGCCCGGTACCCAGACGGCCGGTCCTCGGTCGTGGTGGCGTAGCCGGCGCCTTCGGGGCGCCCGGTAGGCGCGCGCACCGGGACGCCTCCGGCTTCGACAGGGTCGACGGGTCGAGCGGCGCGAACGCCCTTGCCCGGCAGGGCGGCCCGCTCACTGTGTTGCAAGGGCTTGTCCACAGTCTCGGGCGTAACGCTCGATCGGCTCACGGATCAGCGGCGGCACGGCAATGCTGCGCACGCTCTCGCGATCGACGAAAGCGAGAACGAGGGTGCCGGAGTAGACGG
>JBFJWO010000185.1:0-9351 GCA_041623575.1 Gammaproteobacteria bacterium | reverse complement strand
GCGGCGACCAGCAGGTTGTGCCAGATCGAGTCGGGATCTTCGATGACCGAGCGGGCCTGCCATTCGACGTTGAGCACGGTCGCGGTGTCGGCCAGGAACTCCGAGGGCGGGTAGGCGCGGACGCTGTTCGGCCCGCCGAGCGACATGCGCTCGAGCGAGGTCAGCAGGTCGCTCGAGAACTGCAGGCGGGCGCGCAGCAGCAGCACCTGGTTGCGAAAGAAGTCCCGCGCCGGCAACGCCTGGCTGCGCGAGTACTCGAGGTTGAGCTTGGTGAAGTCGCCGCCGGCGCGATCGCCGGAACCGCCGACGCGGCTGGCGTCGGGGTCGCCGCCCGAGTCCATTGCGCCCAGCACTTCCGGAATACCTAAGCTGAGCGTGCCCTGCAGGGCGTTGCCGCTGCGCCCGTCCTCGTCGAGAAAGTCCCAGCGCCCGCCGCCGCTCAGCACCAGCAGCTCGTCCTCGCCGATGTTGGTCCCGGACTGGGTGCTGCTCGCGCTCTTGCGCGCAACTCCGGCGTGGGCGCTCAGGCTGCGTGTGCGACTGAGCAGGAACTGGCGCGACAGCGTGCCGCGCATGATGGTGCTCTCGCCCTCGATGTCGAGCTGCTCGAACACGTCCCCGACCGAGAAGGTGTTCTGGGAGAAGCCGGCGTCGAGGCGGTATTCGGGCGAGATGATCGGCTGGGCATAGTCTGCCGACAGGAAGGTGGCGTTGTCGGGGTCGAGCGTCTGCAGGGCGAGAAAGCGCAATTGCTCGGCCTGCCCGAGGGCGTTGTTCAGCTGCACCCGCCCGTACAGCCGGTTCTCGCCGGTCAGCTCGGTGCCGTGGTTGTCGAACCACGCATCGGCCGCGAAGCGCGTCTCGCGCCGGGTGTCCAGCACCAGCGTCGTGGTGCCGAGCTCGGCGCCCGGGCGGAACACGCCGCTGCCCGTGTACCCGGGATAGGTGTTGATGCGCAGCATCTCGCGTTCGATGCTGTCGCGGTGCACCGGTTCGCCCAGCAGGTCCTCGAACGGGCGGCGCAGCAGCTCGATGTCGTACACCTCGTTGCAGCCGAGGCTCGCGCCGCCTGCTTCGGGCCGCGCGGCCCTGGCGCATTGCGGCGGACTCGCCACGTTGGCCAGCACCCCTTCGAGGATTCGCACGGTGACCACGCCGTCGCGCACGGACTGCTCGGGCACGTAGGCGCGCGCCAGGAACAGGCCGCGCGCCCGGTAGTAGTTGGTGATGCTGCGCGTCACCTCGCGCAGCTCGCAGATCCCGAGCCCCTGACGATAGCCGGCTCGTAACGACTCGACGCGCGTGGCGAGTTCGCTGCCGCTGATGCCGAATTGCGGGCGATCAACGACGCCGGCGAGGCGAAACGCGGCCACCTGCATGCGCGCGCCGGTCTCGTCGCGGCACGGCTGCAGCTGCGCTTCGGGCTGGGTGATCACCGCCGGTGCGCCGGCGCCGCCCGGCGCCGTTTCCTCGAGCTGAGGGCGCGCGCCGCCCGGGGTGCCTGCCGGTGGCACCTGTTGCGCGAACGCCGGCGCGGTGGCGACGGCGAGCGCGGTCAAAGCGAAGAGCAAAGCGGCGTGTGTGCTGTGAAAAGTGTCCGGCATCCGGGGTAGCTTTGGTTCCGCGGCAGCGCGCGTCGCGGGGTGTGGGAATCGTCTGCGCGCGCCGGGAATTCTTATGATGCTGGCATGAATACCACTTTTCTGCTTGAATGCATAGCAACAATGTTCCGGTAGTACTTGAATGTCGTACTGAACATTGCCACGCCCGGTTGGCTCCCGGGCATCAGGCGCCGGACGCGCCAGCCCCGGAACCCGCTGGGTATCCTACACTTCGAAGAGCAACAACATTGGGGTTGCACGTGGTCGACTACGCAACGTTGGGGTCCAGCCCGGTATCGGAGGGCGACCCGTGCGGCGAAGCCGTGCGTTACGACTCCGACTTCGAAGCCCTCGAAGCGGAGGTCGGGAAGCAGGAGGCGCTGTCCGGCGGAGCGGTCGACTGGCCCCGCGTGGTGCAACTCGCCAACGGCATTCTCGAATCCAAGTCCAAGGACCTGCTGGTCGCCGCCTACCTCACGCGCGGGTTGCTGGAGACCGACGGCTACCGGGGTCTCGCCAGCGGCCTGCAGGTCATGAACGACATGCTGGAGGCTTACTGGGAAGGGTTGTTCCCGCCGCTGAAGCGGGCGCGGGCGCGCGCTTCGGCCGTGCAGTGGATGGCCGAGCAGGTGGCGCCCAAGCTCGACGTCGAGCCGTCCGCGGACAACGCCGAGCACATCCTGGCGGCCGAGAAACTGCTGCGCGGGGTCGACGGCACCCTGGCCGAGAAGCTGGGCGACGCGGCGCCGGCGCTGACCGAGCTCAGCCGCCCGCTGCGTGACATGAAGCGGGCCGCCGAGCACCTCAAGCAGCAGGCCGAACAGCCGCCGCCGGCCGCTCCGGCCGCGGCCGCGCCGGCCCCCGAGCCCGCGGCTGCCGGCGCCGCCGAGACGGCCGCTGCCCCGACTCCCGAACCGGCCCAGGCGCCGTCGCCCCCGGCGGCCCCGGCGCCTGCACCCGCCGCGCCGAAAGCGCCCGCCCCGGAGACGGCCGCCGCCCCGGCCTCGGTCGAGTCCGAAGCCGACGTCAAGAAGGCGCTGCGCGCCGTGCAGGACACCTTTCGCAAGCTCGCCGCGTTCCAGCTCCAGGCGCGCCTCTCCGACCCCCGCGCCTACCGGCTCGCCCGCATCGCCACCTGGCTGCTGATCGACCAGGCGCCGCCCAACAAGGACGGCGCCACCCAGTTGAACCCGCCGCCGGCCGACAAGCGCAAGCAGCTGCAGGCGAAATTCGAGGCGAAACAGTACAGCGAGCTGCTGCCGGAGCTCGAGCAGACCCTGATGCGGGCCGGCTTCTGGCTGGACGGCCAGCGGCTCGCCGCCGGTGCGCTGCGCGAGATGGGCGGTGAGTACGCCGCCGCCTTCGACGTGGTGGTCGGCGAGTTCGGCCAGTTCGTGCGCCGCGTGCCGGCGGTCGCGGATCTCAGCTTCGCCGACGGCACGCCGTTCGCCGACGACCAGACGCGCCTGTGGCTGCGCGACGAAGTGCTCGCAGCACCCCAGGGAGAGGGCGGGGGCGACGGCGGTGAGGCGCAGCCCTGGGTGGAGGCAGCCGCCGCGGCGCGGGCCGACCTCGTCAAGGGCGACGCCGGCAAGGCCGTGAAGCACTTCGAGGCCGGCCTGAGCGGTGCCGCCAGCGCCCGCGAGCGGTTCTGCTGGCGTCTCGCGCTCGCCGAGCTGATGGTGCGCGCGGGGCGCGTGGAAGTGGCCATCCCGATCCTCGAGGCGGCCGAGGGCGAGCTCGAGCGCCACGCGATCGGGGAGTGGGAGCCGGCGCTGGCCGCCTCGCTGTACCGCACGCTGGGCGCCGCCTATCGCAAGGCGGGCAACGACGAATCAGACCCGGATCTGGCCGCCCGGCGCGCGCGCACGCACGCCCGGCTGTGCAGCATCGATCCGATATCCGCAATTCAAGCCCAGGAGGACTGACCCATGGCAGATCAAGGTTCGGTGGCGCCGAAGGAGCGCGTCAACATCGTCTACAAGTCGTCGGTCGGCGATCAGACCGAGGAGGTCGAGCTGCCGCTGAAGCTCATGATCCTGGGCGATTTCACCGGCCGCCCCAACGACGTGCCGATCGAGGATCTCGAGCCCAAGCACGTCAACAAGGACAACTTCGACGAGGTGATCAAGAGCTACAAGCTGTCGATGTCGATCAACGTCGACAACCGCCTGAGCGAAGGCGGGGACGACGAGCAGATGGCGGTGGCGCTCGAGTTCAAGTCGATGAAGGACTTCTCGCCCGACAACATCTCCCACCAGGTGCCCGAACTGCACAAGATGCTCGAGCTGCGCCGCGCGCTGCAGGCGCTCAAGGGGCCGCTGGGCAACGTGCCGGCGTTCCGCAAGTCCATCCAGAACATCCTGGGCGACGAGTCCTCGCGCACCCGCCTGATGGCGGAGCTGGGCATGGAACAGGACAAGGGCTGAGAGCGCGGCCGCGCGCGGCCGTTTCGCCGCGCACCGCGACGTAACCAACGAATTCGACAGGGGTCAGCGCATGAACGAGATGGACAAACAGACCGAGACGCAGCCGGCCGCGGCCGAGGCCGGCGAGAGCCTGCTGGACCAGATCATGGAGCAGACCCGGCTCAAGCCGGACGACGAGGGCTACGACACCGCGCGGCGCGGGGTCCAGGCGTTCATCGCCGACCTGCTCGAGCCGAGTCGCAGCGGCGAGAAAGTCGAGCAGAAACTGGTCGACGAGATGATTGCCGAGATCGATCGCAAGGTCAGCGCGCAGATGGATGCGATCCTGCACCACGAGGAGTTCCAGAAGATGGAATCCGCCTGGCGCGGGCTGAAGATGATGGTCGATCGCACGGATTTTCGCGAGAACATCGATTTCGAGATGTTGAGCGTGTCCAAGGAAGAGCTGCTGGAGGACTTCGAGGACGCCCCCGAGGTCACCAAGTCGGGCCTCTACAAGCACATGTACTCGGCCGAGTTCGGCCAGTTCGGCGGCAAGCCCTACGGGGCGGTGATCGGCAACTACGAGTTCGGCCCGAAAGCGCCCGACGTCAAGCTGATGCAGGAGCTGGCGAGCGTCGGGGCGATGTCGCACGCGCCGTTCGTCGGCGCCGCGGGGCCCGAGTTCTTCGGCCTCGACAGCTTCGAGGGCATGCCGAACCTGAAGGACCTGGAGTCCATCTTCGAAGGCCCGCAGTACGCCAAGTGGCAGTCGTTCCGCGAGTCCGACGACGCCCGCAACCTGTCGCTGGCGCTGCCGAGATTCCTGCTGCGCCAGCCCTACGGCGAGGAGAACCCGGTGCGCGAGTTCAGCTACTCCGAAGACGTGAGCGGCTCGCGCGAGGATTTCCTGTGGGGCAACTCGGCGTTCGCCTTCGGCACCAACCTGACCCGCAGCTTCGCCCAGTACCGCTGGTGCCCGAACATCATCGGTCCGCAGTCGGGCGGCGCGGTGCAGGACCTGCCGATGCACAAGTACGAGGAGAACGGGCAGGTCAAGACCATGCCGCCGACCGAGGTGGTGCTGTCGGACCGGCGCGAGTTCGAGCTCGCCGAGCAGGGCTTCATGGGCCTCACCGTGCGCAAGGGCACCGACAACGCAACGTTCTTCTCCGCCAACTCCGCGCAGAAGCCGAAGTTCTTCGGCACCGACCCCGAGGCGCGCGAGGCCGAGACCAACTACAAGCTCGGCACCGAGCTGCCGTACGTGCTGGTGGTCAACCGGCTCGCGCACTACCTCAAGGTGCTGCAGCGCGAGAACATCGGCAGCTGGAAGACCCGCAACGATCTCGACCGCGAGTTGAACACCTGGATCCGCCAGTTCGTCGCCGACCAGGACAACCCGCCGCCGGCGGTGCGCAGCCGCCGCCCGCTGCGCGAGGCGCAGGTGATCGTCACCGAGGACGAGGGCAACCCGGGCTGGTTCCGCGTCGAACTCAAGGTGCGCCCGCACTTCAAGTACATGGGCTCGAGCTTCACCCTGTCGCTGGTGGGCAAGCTGGACAAGAGCTGAGCGCGCGGGCGCCGGCGGCGCACGAGCGGGGGAGGCGCGTGTGAAAGTCGATCTGAAGCAGCTGCTGCCGCGGTTGAACCCGCAGTGCAAGCACGCGCTGGAAGCCGCCTCCGGGTTGTGCGTCAACAACGCCAACTACGAGGTCTCCGTGCACCACATGCTGCACGCGTTGCTCGAGGACTCTCACGGCGACCTGCAGGCCGCGCTGCGCCACCACGAGATCGACGCCGCCGACTGGGCCAAGCGCGTGCAGGCGGAGATCGAGGGGCTCAAGACCGGCAACCCGGGCAAGCCGGTGTTCGCCACCGCCCTGGTGCGCCTGTTCGAGGCCGGCTGGATGCAGGCCTCGTTGAACCTCGGGCTCGCGCAGACGCGCTCGGGCGTGCTGCTCGCGGTGCTCGCCGACAACCCCATGCACTACGGCGTCGAGTACCTGCACGAACTGTCGACCATGGGCGCGGAGAACCTGCTGCGCGATTTCGACAAGGTGTTCGGCAACTCGACCGAGGCCGCAACGCCGGTCGGCACGGCCGCGGCGGCGGGCGCCGCGCCGGGTGCGGCGCCGGGGGCGGGCGGCGATACCGCCATCGCGCGCTTTTGCACCAACTTCACCCAGCGCGCCCGCGACGGCCTGATCGACCCGGTGTTCGGCCGCGACCGGGAGATCCGCCAGATGATCGACATCCTCGGGCGGCGGCGCAAGAACAACCCCATCGCGGTGGGCGAGGCGGGCGTCGGCAAGACCGCGGTGGTCGAAGGGCTCGCGCTCAAGGTCGCCGAGGGCGACGTGCCGGAGATCATCGCCGGCGTCGACATCCTCGGCCTCGACCTCGGCCTGCTGCAGGCCGGCGCCAGCGTCAAGGGCGAGTTCGAGAACCGGCTGAACGCGGTGATCACCGAGATCAAGGCGAGCGAGACGCCCATCATCCTGTTCATCGACGAGGCGCACACCCTGATCGGCGCCGGCGGCGCGGCCGGCACGGGCGACGCGGCCAACCTGCTCAAGCCCGCGCTCGCGCGCGGCGAGCTGCGCACCGTCGCCGCCACCACCTGGTCGGAATACAAGAAGTACTTCGAGAAAGACCCGGCGCTGGCGCGGCGCTTCCAGCTCGTCAAGCTCGACGAGCCTTCGCCGGACGAGGCGGTGGTGATCCTGCGCGGCCTGCGTGACGTCTACGAGGGCGCGCACGGCGTCTACGTGCGCGACGAGGCGATCGTCGCCGCGGCGCAGTTGTCGGCGCGCTACGTGAGCGGGCGCCAGCTGCCGGACAAGGCCGTGGACGTGCTCGACACGGCCTGCGCGCGCGTGCAGATCAGCCTGACCACCAAGCCCGACCGGGTCGAGGACCTCGAACGGCGCGTGCAGACGCTGGAGCGCGAACGCGCGGCGCTGGCACGAGACATCGACAGTGGCCGCTCCAGCGACCGGGCCGCGCTCGACGAGGTCGAGGCGAGCATCGTCACGCTGCAGGGCGAGCTCGGCGAGGCCACCGAGGCGTGGCGCACGGAGAAGGCGGCGGTCGACGAGGTCGTCGCCCTGCGCCGCGAGCGCAACGAGGCCGACGAAACGGCCGCCGCGGAAGTCGACGCTCGCCTGAACGCAGCGCTGGAAAAGCTGGCCGCCGTGCAGGGCGAGCGGGCGCTGGTCGACTACGAGGTCACCGCCGCGGTGGTGGCGCGCGTGGTCTCGGACTGGACCGGGGTGCCGCTCGGCAACATCGTCAAGGACGAGGCCAGCGCGCTGCTCGGCTTCAACGAGGACATGAAACGCTGGGTGCGCGGCCAGGACCATTGCGTCGACGTGCTGGACGCGGCGATCCGCACCGCCAAGGCCGGCATGCACAACCCCGACCAGCCGATGGGCGTGTTCCTGTTCGTCGGCCCCAGCGGGGTGGGCAAGACCGAGACCGCGCTCGGCGTCGCCAACCTGCTGTTCGGCGGCGATCGCTTCATGGTCACCGTGAACATGTCGGAGTACCAGGAGAAACACACCGTCTCGCGCCTGGTCGGCTCGCCCGCCGGCTACGTGGGCTTCGGCGAAGGCGGCGTGCTCACCGAGGCGGTGCGCCAGCGCCCCTACTCGGTGGTGCTGCTCGACGAGGTCGAGAAAGCCGACCTCGAGGTCATGAACCTGTTCTACCAGGTGTTCGACAAGGGCAACCTGTCCGACGGCGAAGGGCGTGTCATCGACTTCCGCAACACCATCGTGCTGCTCACCTCCAACCTCGCCTCCGACATCATCATGGCGATGTGCGAGGACGACGCCGCGCCGAGCGTCGAGGCGATGACCGAAGCGATCCGCCCGGTCCTGCAGCAGCACTTCAAGCCGGCGCTGCTCGCGCGCATGAACGTGGTGCCGTTTTACCCGCTGCGCGGCGAGGCGCTCAAGAGCATCGTGCGCATCAAGCTCGACAAGGTCGGGCGGCGACTGACGGCCAGTCACAAGCTCGCTTTCGACTACGACGACGCGGTGGTCGATGCGATCGCCGAGCGTTGCACCGACATCGAGTCAGGCGCGCGTAACATAGATCACATCGTCAATCGCACCTTGTTGCCCATGATCGCGACCGAGATCCTGCAGCGAATCGGCGAGGAGCAGGATTTCACGCGGCTTGCCCTGAGAATCGGCGAGCGTGGCGAGTTCGAACCGGCGTTCTCCGCGTGAGCAAACGCCCGGCGCGAATTCCAGGGCTACTCGCCGAGTGGTGCATCCGGTAACAAGGGCAAGAGCAGAACATGCGCCGTCTACACCCTGTCAACATCCGCGCCCGGGTCGCTCCTGGACGCGCTGTCAGCGCTTGCCCCGACGGTTCGCCGGGCGTGCATATCCCGTGGTCTTCGAGCCACTAACCCAGAAAGGAGCAACGTTATGCCAACTCCCGCATACATGTCCGTCGAGGGCGTGAGTCAGGGCGTCATCACCGAGGGCGCGATGACCGAGGACAGCGTCGGCAACCTCTACCAGGAAGAGCACGAGGACGAGTTCATCGTGCAGGCTTTCGACCACAACATCACCATCCCGCGCGACCCGCAGAGCGGGCAGCCCTCCGGGCAGCGCAAGCACGGCGTGATCAAGGTCACCAAGCTGTTCGACAAGTCCTCGCCCATGCTCTACCAGGCGCTGGTCAGCGGGGAGCGGCTCGAGTGCACCATCAACTGGTTCCGCACCTCCTCGGAGGGCACCCAGGAGCACTACTTCACCCACGAGCTCGAAGGCGCGGTGATCGTGGACATCAGGGCGGTCATGCCGAACTGCCTGGACCCGGCGATGGAGTCGTTCACGCACATGGAAGAGGTGTGTTTCAGCTACGCGACCATCCGCTGGACGCACGAGATCGCCGGCACCGAAGGCAGCGACGACTGGCGCACCATGGGGAGCGGCGGTTAGGCGAAAGGGTGCGAGGTGGGGGCGCTCGCCCGGCGCTGGCCGGGCAGACCGCCCCCGCGGCGCTCGTCTGCATGTGGCAGCGATTGCGAATTGCGGCTCGACGCTGGCGGCAGGGCGGTGTGCTCGTGCCGTTCCTGGCGCTCGGCGCTTGCGCCGCCTCGCCGGAACTCGAGGTCGCCGAGGACGCCTGGGTCTACGCCGATCGTGCGATCAGCGTGCTGATCGACACGCCGAGCAACCTGAACGAGCTGAGCGGGCGCCCGCATTCGCTCGCCATCGGGGTGTTTCAGCTCACCGACACGGCGACGTTCTCGGCGTTCACCACCACCACGTCGGGCATGCTGGAACTGCTGAGCAAGGGGCGTATCGACGACACGGTAG
>JBFJWO010000184.1:0-9401 GCA_041623575.1 Gammaproteobacteria bacterium | reverse complement strand
ACCGCCGAGCCCACGCCCGTGTTCGCGCGCGCTGCGCTCGCCGCGGGTGCCACACTCACGGGCCCCGCCGTGATCGCCGAGGCGCAGACGACGACCCTGGTACCGGCGGGTTTTCGCGCCCGCGTCACCGCGGGTGGCGACCTCGTTCTGCAACGCGAGGCGAGCACGGTCACGGGCGCCGTGGCCGGCGGCGAAGTGCGCAACCAGATCATCTGGGAACGCATGATCGCGATCGTCGAGGAGCAGGCGCAGGCGCTGATCCGAACCGCGTTCTCCACCACCGTGCGCGAGGCCGGCGACCTTTCGGCAGGGCTGTTCGACCTGCGCGGGCGCATGCTCGCGCAAGCGGTGACCGGCACGCCGGGCCACGTCAACGCGATGGCGGCGTCGGTGGGTTTCTTCCTCGAGCGCTTCGCGCCGGCGAGCATGCGCGAGGGCGACGTCTACGTGACCAACGACCCGTGGCTGGGCACCGGGCACCTGTTCGATTTCACCGTCGTGACGCCGGTGTTCCGCCACGGCGCCCCGGTCGCGTTGTTCGCCTCCACGGTGCACGTGGTCGACATCGGCGGCGCCGGCTTCGGCCCGGATGCCGGCCAGGTCTTCGAGGAAGGCCTGTGTATCCCGATCCTGCGGCTGTTCGACGCCGGCCTGCCCAACGAGAGCGTGTTCGAGATCGTACGCGCGAACGTGCGCGAACCGGTGCAGGTGGTCGGCGACCTCTACTCGCTCAGCGCCTGCAACGCGCTCGGCGCCGGGCGGTTGCTGGAACTGCTCGGGGAGTTCGGCCTGAACGGCGTCGAGAGCATCGGCGATCACATCGTCGAGACCTCGCGTGCGGCGATGCGACAGGCGATCGCGCGACTGCCGCAGGGTGAGTACCGCAGCGCGATGACGGTGGACGGCTACGACGCGCCCGTGCACATCGTCGCGCGCCTGCGTATCGGCGCAGACGCCGTCGAGGTCGATTTCTCCGGAACCAGCGCGATGTCCACGCACGGCATCAACGTTCCTCTCACCTACACCCAGGCCTACGCCTCGTTCGGCGTGCGCTGCGTGGTCGGCGCCGAGGTGCCGAACAACGCCGGCTCCCTCGAACCGGTCCGGGTCAGTGCCCCGCCCGGCTCGATCCTGAACGCACCCCGCCCGGCCGCCGTGACCGTGCGCCACGTCATCGGCCAGATGTTGCCCGACGTGGTGCTCGGCTGCCTCGAGCAGGCGGCCCCGGGCAGCGCGCCGGCCGAGGGCAGCTCGAGCCTGTGGAACCCGATGCTGTGCGGCGGGCACGGCCTGGTCGGCGATCACGACTACGGCGATGCGACCCCCTTTTCGGTGACCCTGTTCCACTCCGGCGGAACCGGCGCACGCCCCGGCAAGCCCGGCTTGTCGGCGACGGCGTTTCCGTCCGGGGTGCGCAACACGCCGGTGGAGATCACCGAGTCCGTGGCGCCGCTGATTTTCCGTCGCAAGGAGTATCGGGAGGGCTCCGGCGGCGACGGCCGCTACCGCGGCGGCGAGGGGCAGGTCATCGAGATCGAGCACCGGGAAGGCGCGCCGTTCACGCTGTTCGCCTTGTTCGATCGTATCGATCACCCCGCGCGCGGGCGCAACGGCGGCGGCGCCGGCGCGCCAGGGCGCGTGTCCCTGGGCGACGGCACGCGGTTGCGCGGCAAGGGCCGGCAGGTCGTGCCGGCGGGCGCCAGCCTCGTGCTCGAACTGCCGGGCGGCGGCGGGCTGGGCCGGTCGGAGGACTCGTGAGAGGACTGGTGACCCGAGGAGCAAAGCCATGCAGATGACGGTGGGGGCGGCGCTCGACGAACTGCGCCGCGACGGCGGCACTTTCGTGGAACTGTTTCGCCACGGCAGCCTGGCGATCGAGATGTACCGCCCGCAGGGCGTCGACCGCCAGCAACCGCACTCGCGCGACGAGGTGTACGTGATCGCGCAGGGCCACGGTGCCTTCGTCGTCGGCGGGCAGCGCCGCACCGTGCAGACCGGCGAGGTGTTGTTCGTGGCCGCCGGCGAAAAACACCGCTTCGAGGACTTCAGCGACGACTTCGCCACCTGGGTGTTCTTCTACGGGCCCGAAGGCGGCGAGGCGCACGCCTCGGACGGGGACGGGTGAGTTGCCCGTGAGCGCAGCCGGCGAGGGGCGCATCGCGATCAAGCGGGTCTACGAAGCGCCGGCACCGGGCGACGGTTGCCGGGTGCTGGTCGACCGGGTCTGGCCGCGGGGCGTCAGCAAGGAGGCGGCCGCCTGCGAGCACTGGCTGCGCGAGGCCGCGCCGTCGAGCGTGCTGCGCCAGTGGTTCGCTCATCGCCCGGAGCGTTGGGAGGCGTTCCGGCGGCGCTATTTCGCCGAACTGGACGAGCGGCCCGAGGTCGTGACGCAACTGCTGGACCTGGTCGAGGGCGGGCCCGTGACGCTGGTGTTCGCCGCGCGTGCGGCGGGGATCAGCAACGCACGGGCGTTGCGCGAGTACCTGATCGAGCGCCGGGGCGCCGGTCCGTGAGCGCCGCCGTGCGGACTTCGCTACACTGCCGGCGTTTTTCTCGCGAGACCTGATCCGATGACCCACGCCGTGCTCGACCTGGCCGGCGCGCCGCCGGGCGTCGCGTTGCCGCCACCGGTCCCCGGCTGGCGCAGCGCCGACGTGAGGCCGGGCGATTGCGTGCTGCGCCTCGACGATGCGCAGCGCTCGGAGGTCCTGGACCTCGCGGCGCAGCTGCGTGCGCGGCCGCTGCCGGTGACCTTGTGCACGCCGCAGGAGTTCCACATGCCGCGGCTGCGCGCGTTCATGGCCCGCGTGCACGACGCGCTCTCGCACGGCGTCGGGGTGTGCGTGGTGGACCGCCTGCCGCTCGCGGAACTGACCCACGACGAAAGCCTCGCCATCTACTGGTGCCTGGGGCAACTGCTGGGGAGGACGGTGGCCCAGAAATTCGACGGCACCATGCTCTACGACGTTACCGACACGGGCCAGGCTTACGGCTACGGGGTGCGCGGCTCCTACACCAACGTGGAACTGGTGTTTCACACCGACAACGCGTTCGGCTGCGCGCCGCCCGACCGGGTTGGGCTGCTGTGCCTGCGGCCCGCGCGCGAGGGTGGCGTGAGCCGGTTCTGCTCGGTGGTCGCGGTGCACGAGGCGCTGCGTGCCGGCGCGCCGGACCTGCTGGAGCGCATGTATCGTCCGATGTTGTGGGATCGACAGGCGGAGCACGCGCCGCACGCAGCCCGGGTGTCACGGGCGGCGATGTTCGAGCGCGCTGGCGCAGGCTGGTCGGCCCGGGTCAACCCGAGCCTCGTGCGCAAGGGCTACGAGATCGCGGACGAGCCGATGGACACGCAGCTCGAGGAGGCGCTGGCCGCCTTCCAGGCCCTGACCGAGGACCCGCGGTTCTGGTTCGAGCTGGCCATCGAACGCGGCCAGCTGCAGTACCTGGACAATGTGCGCGTCGCGCACTATCGCAGCGAGTTCCGCGACCACGAGGACCCGGGCCTGAAGCGCCACCTGGTGCGCACCTGGCACCGCGAGCGGGGCAGGCGCAGCTACGACGGGTAACGCCCGTTAGCGGCGCACCACCTGCAGCAGCCGATCCGGGTAATCGGAGATGATCCCGTCGACGCCCATGTCGATCAGCACGCGCATGCGTTTCGGTTCGTTGACCGTCCACACGATCACCCTGAGCCCGAGCTCCCGGGCGAGGCGCAGGCTGGGCGGGTCGAGGTCCAGGTGGAACGGTGACCACACCGCGCCGCCGGCGGCCTTGACCAGCCTCGGCACGCTGCCGCCTTGATCGTCCACGTCGAAACCCGCCGTCCACGGCGAAACCCCGATCTGCCCTGCACGCACATTGTCGAGCCAGCGTTGCCGCGCGGTCAGGTAGACGGTGGGCACGTCCGGGGCGAGCCGCTGCACGACCTGCAGGGTGCGCCAGTCGAACGACTGCACCGCGATCCGCGCCAGCATGCCGTGCTCGCGCGCGACCGCGAGCAGCGCCTCGGCAAACGCCTCCGGGGACGGTGCCAGCGTGGGGCGCTCGGGGTGGAGCTTGGTCTCGATGTTGAGACGCACGCCGGCGTTGCCGGAGCGCTTCACGAGCTCGAAAACCTCGGCCAGCGCCGGGACGCGGGTGCCGTCCACCGGGCGTTGCGATGCGAACCGTTGCGCGTACCTCGAGCCCGGGGCCAGGCGCCCGACGTCGTAGGCCCTGAGCTCGGCGAAAGTGAGCTCGCGCACCGCCGGCCCCGGCTCGCTCACCCAGCGCCCGGCGGCATCGCGGGCGATGGCCGGCGACAGGCGCTGATCGTGCAGCACCACCACCACGCCGTCGCGCGTGACGCCGGTGTCCATCTCCAGGGTGTCGACGCCGAGTTCCAGCGCGTGGGCGAAGGCGGGGAGGCTGTTCTCCGGCAACAGGCCGCGCGCGCCCCGATGACCCTGGGCGTCGAAACCCGTGTCGAGGGCCGGGGCCTGCACGCACGCCACCACCAGCAGCGCGGCGAGCGTGCCGCTCGCCAGTCGTCTGTGCACGGGCCTGCTCATGTCAGCACTCGTTGCCTTCCGGGCGCAGGTTCCGGGTTGCATCTTATTACGAAGGTTGCCTGCGCATCTCGAGGCGCCCGGGCCGAAGCCCGGGCGCACGGTTCCTCTCACCCGGCTCAGCGCGCCGCAGCGAGCGCCTGCTCGAGGTCCTCGATCAGGTCGTCGACATGCTCGAGGCCCAGCGACAGGCGCACCAGGTCTTCGCTGACGCCGGAGGCGGCGAGTTCCTCGGGCGAGAGCTGGCGATGGGTGGTGGTGGCCGGATGGCAGGCGAGCGACTTCGCGTCGCCGATGTTCACCAGCCGCGTGAACAGCCCCAGCGCGTCGATGAAGCGCGTGCCGGCCTCGCGTCCGCCCTTGATACCGAAGCTCAGGATGCCCGAGCCCTTGCCGCCCATGTACTTTTCGAGCAGCGGGCGGAACTCGCTCGATTCGAGTCCCGCGTAGCGCACCCACTCGACCTGGGCGTGCGACTCGAGGTACTGCGCGACCGCCAGGGCGTTGGCGCAGATGCGGTCCATGCGTACCGGCAGTGTCTCGATGCCCTGCAGCGCCAGGAAGGCGTTCATGGGCGTGATCGCCGAGCCCATGTTGCGCAGCGGCACCACGCGCGCACGGATGATGAAGGCCAGTTCCCCGACGGCCTCGGTGTAGACGATGCCGTGATAGGACACGTCGGGCTCGTTGAGGCGGTTGAAGCGGGCCTTGTCGGCGCTCCAGTCGAACTTCCCCGAGTCGACGATGGCGCCCGCGATGATCGTGCCATGGCCGCCCATGTACTTGGTCAGGGAATGCACGACGATGTCGCAGCCCCACTCGAAGGGCCGGCACAGGTAGGGGCTCGGTACGGTGTTGTCGACGATCACCGGGATCCCGTGGCTGTGGGCGACGTCGGCAATCTTCTCGAGATCGAGCACGTTGCCGGCCGGGTTGCCGATGGACTCGCAGAAGATGGCCTTGGTGCGGGCGTCGATCAGCTGCGCCATGCGTTCGTAGTCGGTCGGGGCGGCGAAACGCGCCTGGATGCCGATCTGCGGGAAGGTGTGTGCGAACAGGTTGTAGGTGCCGCCGTAGAGCGTCGAGGTGCTGATGAAGTTGTCGCCGGCCTCGGCGATGGTGAGCAGCGCGTAGGTGGTTGCCGCCTGGCCCGAGGCGAGGGCGAGCCCCGCCACGCCGCCTTCCATCGCCGCGACCCGCTGTTCGAGCACGCCCTGCGTGGGGTTCATGATGCGGGTGTAGATGTTTCCCTCGACCTTGAGGTCGAACAGGTCCGCGCCGTGCTGGGTGTTGTCGAAGGCGTAGGCCGTGGTCTGGTAGATCGGCACGGCGACGGCCTTGGTCACCGGGTCCGGGCTGTAGCCGGCATGCACGGCCTGGGTTTCGATTCGCATGGAGCGCTCCTTGTTGGTGGTTGGTGGTTGGCTGCCGCCGCCCGGGTGGCGGCGGCAGCGGATCTTACCGAACAGACGTGGCCGGCCCCGGGGCGACGTGCTCGGGCGCGTTACGCGGGGTCGTTCCCGACGCCGGCGGGATCTGCCTGCAGGCTCGCCGTCACCGTGCCGTAGATGCCGAAATCGGCCTGCACCCGCTGGCCGGGCTCGACCGGGACGGGCCGGCCGCAGACGCCGGTGGTCACGAACGTCCCGGCGGCGAGCGGGTGGCCGCGCTCGCGGAAGTGGTTGACGAACCACAGCAGCGCTGTGCGCGGGTCGCCCAGCGCATCGGCGCCCGTACCGGTGCAGGCCTGCCGGGCGTCGACCAGCACTTCGACGCCGTGCCCGGCGAGGTCGGCCCGGCGCCAGTCGCCCGCCACCGGTTCGCCGAGTACGTAGAAGCACGCACACGCGTTGTCGGCGACCAGCTGGGCGGCGCCGGCCGCCGCGAAGTCGCGAAACCGCGAGTTGGGCACCTCGATGCCGGGACGCAGCGCCGCCAGCGACGGTTCGATGCCTTCCCAGTCCCACGGTTCGGCGCGCGGGGCGAGGTCCGCGGCGAACTCGAAGACGAACTCCGCCTCGGCCACGCGCATGTGGTTGCCGCCCATCGGCACCGTCGCACCCGGGGCCAGCACGCGCGAGGCGGGCAACTGGCCGGAGATCGGGTGTTCGACCTGGATGTGGCGCTGTCCGCTCTCGCTGGTGGCGGCGATTTTGTAGCCGCGCACGGCCTCGCCGAGACCGGCGATCACCGCCTCCTGGGTGGCGTAACCCGCGGCAAGGTCCGCCGGTCGCCAGGAGGGCGGCAGGGCGTCGAGGATCCGGTGCTCGCGCCAGGCCCCGGCCAGCAGTCGCGCCGCTTCGACGATGGGTTCGGGCATGGCGTCGCTCTCCTTGGGTCAGCGCCCGGATGGGCTTGCCGGAATGCTATCGCGTTCGCTGCCCCGAGGGGAGCGCCGGCACGGGCGCGGATGCTTCGCTCGTCGCCGCTCGGTGTTGAGACATCGCTCACGCTTTTTTCCCTTGCGTCGAGTGCGCCGCAGCCTATAATCCGCGGCACTTTTTTGCCGGGAGACCAGGGTGATCGACGCGCAGCGGCCCGTGCGGGTTTTCAGGAACTGGAAACGCGGGTGTTACAGCATCATGCAGGACGGGCGGATCCACGCCTCGGCGAGCCAGGTCCGGCTCGGCGACGTGCAGTTCGTGGTGCGCGAATCCGGTCGCCAGCGCATGCTCCGCGAGCAGCGCCGTAACGTCCATGCCTACGCGGTCGGCGTGCTGGTCGATTACGTGCACCCGGACGAGGACCGGCGCCTTGCCGGGCTCGGTGGGCGCGCCGTGCACTACGATCCCCGCCGTTGCGCGGCCTTCGTCGACAGCCAGACCCTGGCGCCGGTGACCGTGGCCGAGTCCGCCCTGCTGGACGAAGGCGGTGTGACCTACTGCCCGCAGATACTGCCGGCCGCCGCCTGACGGCGGGTCGACACCTGCCGCCGCCGTTCGGCGCCGGCCGCACGCCCCTCCCGTAGTCCCGGGTCTCAGCGCGTCTCGTGCCCGCGGCGCGCGCGCTCGTGAAAAATGAACCCCAGCGAGTTCATCAGCAACTGCGCGGCCAGCACCGAGGTGATACCCGTCGGGTCGTAGGGCGGCGCCACCTCGACGAGGTCCATACCGACCACCGGGCCCCTGGCGGCCAGGCCTTCGATGATCTCCAGCACCTCGTAGTAGAGGAATCCACCGTGGCTGGGAGTGCCGGTACCGGGGGCGATCGAGGGGTCGAAGCCGTCGATGTCGATGGTGAGGTAGTAGTCGCGACCGGCCGGGATGCGATCGAGCACGCCGCCGGTGCCGAGACGGCGTACGTCGCGCACCGACAGGATGTCCGAACCGGCGGCGCGCGCCGCCTCGTAGTCCAGGCGGTTCGAGGACGACACGTTGCGGATGCCGAGCTGGGTCATGCCGGTGACGTGCGCCTGCTCCGAGGAACGGCGCAGCGGGTTGCCGTGACCGTAGCGCACGCCGTGGCGTTCGTCCACGAAGTCCAGGTGCGCGTCGAAGTGCACGATGTGCAGCGGCCCGCGGCCGGCGAACGCCTGCATCACGGGCGCGTGTACCGAGTGGTCTCCGCCCAGCACCAGCGGCATCGCGCCGCTCGCCAGGATGCAGCGCACGGCGGCCTCGGTGTTGGCGTGGCTGCGCGCCATGTCGGTGTGCACGATGTCGGCATCGCCGACGTCCACGATGCGGCATTCCTCGGCGGTCAGGTACAGGGTGTCGCGCTCGTGGTCGTAGGCGCCGCCGTGGCCGAAGGAGAACAGCGTCGAGGCCTCGCGGATGCCGCGAGGGCCGAAGCGCGCGCCGGGGCGCCACTGGGTCCCCATGTCGTTCGGCACGCCGAGCACCGCGACGTCGGCATCGATGGCGTCCCAGTCGGTGCACACCGGGGCCTTGGCGAACGTGCAGTGGCCGACGAAGGGCAGGTCCAGCCGGCCCTGCTCGTAGTTGAATTCGCTCATTCGCCGCCCCCCGCTGCCGATCCGGCCCCGGCGAGCATAGCAGAGTCGTGCCGCTGCGGCGGGCTGCAAACAACGAAGCCCGGCGGGTGCCGGGCTTCGTTCAGGATCGTCGAGGGCGGGGCGTGCTACTGGCGCACGCCGGGCGCGTTGATCGGGATGCCGTTGCTCATGTACGTCGCGAAGTACTCGAGCGCCTTGTACTCGTCGCTCTGCGCGCCGTAGGCCTTGGCCCGGACCTGCTCGTTGCAGCCGTTGTAACGCCGGTGCGCGGTGCCGAAGCCCGCCAGCGGCCCGTTGCCGGCTGCTTCCCACTTCTTGCGATAGACCGGGAAGTGGCTGAGATCGCCGAGCGCGGCGTGCAGCAGGTCGGCGCGCACGTTACGCCCCGCGTAGTGCATGTGACAGTCCGCGCAGGCCATGTTCAGCTGCCCGCGCTTGGCGTACCAGTGCTTCTTGCCGCGGTTGTACCACTCGATCGCGCGTTGATCGTTCGGCACCACCACGTTGTGGCGCGAGCCGTTGGAGGTGCTGGCCATGTAGGCCGACACGGCGGCCAGCAACCCGCGGCCCTTGCGCAACGGCTTCTCGCCGTTCTTGACGCGGCACTCGTTGATCTCGCCTTCCAGCGTCTTGATCTGGCCGGTCGAGGCGTCGAAGTAGGGGTAGTGCTGGCGGATGTTGATGCCACCGTTCTTGAAGCAACTGGCGTAGGTCTTGCCGTTGGCGAACGGCTTCTCGAACTCCTCGCGACCGATGTCGAGGCCGAGTTCGTAGGGCGGGAACTCTTCCATCGCCAGCCACTCCTCGCGCCGCGCCGCGTCGAGGGCGTAGATGCCGTTCTGGAAGTCGTCGAACGGCACGCCGGGGAATCGCTCGGCGTAGTACGCGCGGAACTCCTT
>JBFJWO010000183.1:0-9415 GCA_041623575.1 Gammaproteobacteria bacterium | reverse complement strand
GCTACGCGACCACGCCGAGTGCCGGCGACCTGCTCGAGTCCTGACGATCGTTCGCCGCGAACCGGGCCACGTTGGGCCGGCCAGGTGACGGCGTCGAATGCATCGAGCAGCAGGGAACAGGCGTCCTCCTTGCGCTCACCGTCGTCATTCAGCGCTGAGTCGCGCATCTCGGAGTTCAGGATCAGGGTCGAGGGCGTGCATCGCGTCGCGGCTCGGCGGCTCGAGCAGGTCGCCACAGCTCAGCTCGCCCTTGACCCGCGCCAGGGCCGAGGCTCTGAGCCACCATGCTTCTCGCCGGGAACGTCGCGCGGGCCGGGGAATCAGCGAAACGCGATCCAGGCGCCCTCGGCGTCGGCGGCCGCCACCTGCAGGCTGCCGTCGGGACCGACCTGGCAGGCGATCCCCTGGCTGTCCAGAAACGCGGCGGTGGCGCCGCGATCGCGCACCGCGAACTCGACCGCGGCCACCGACGGCAGCGCCGGCGGCGTCGCGCCGGGGAAGGACGCCGCCAACTGGGCCGGCGTGCACACGACGATGCGCCCCACATCCAGGCTTACTTCGCGGCCGCGGGAGGTCGCCGAGGCCGCGCGGGCGGTGATCCACGCGAGCCGGTGCCCAACCTCGTCCGGGTCGGCGGCGCAGATGACGGCGCCGGTAAGGGCGGTCACCCCGTTCGGTTGCGCCAGCAACTGCGGCTGCCACAGCAGGTCGCGGGTCGGGTGCGCGATGTAGAACAGGTCCGCTTCCGGGAACAGGTCCTCGGCCAGGCCGACGATCTCGAACTCGCCCGGCCGCGTGCCCTCGCCGTACGGGACGTCGCGTCCCACGCGGACCATCGCCTTTGCCGGGATGGCGCGCGCGCGCAGGCCGCGCTCCATGGCCGCGGCATCGTCGCAGCCGATCGCGACCAGGTGCAGGCCGTGGTAGCGCGCGAGACGCGCATCGACGTGCGCATGATGGCGAGCGGGATCGGTGACGCCGAGGACCTCGAGGTAGCCCTGCTCGAACATCGCGCAATGGTTGCCGGCGCCCCACAGCTCGACCGGCCCGCCCGGTTCGAGCGCGCCCTTGTGCGAGCTGGCCCGGGTCAGGTTGAAGCCGAGGCGGCGGTACGCGCCGGCCGCGCGCGCGAGGTCGGGAACCACGACCGCGACATGATCGAGGACCTGGCGCACGACGCTACCCGACGCGCGCCAGTTCGTGCTCGTAGCGTTCGGTGAGCAGCTTGGCGATCACCGCACGATCGACCTTGCCGGCGCCGTTGAGCGGCATCGCATCGACGATCGCGACGCGCCGCGGGTGCGCGTAGGCCGGTCCGTTGTCGAGACAGAACTGCTTGAGCGCCGCCTCACTGGTCGCCCCCCGGGTCTTCAGCATCACCATCGCCACCGGCACGTGACCTTTCACCGCGTGCGCCACCGCCACCACCGAGGCGTCGTACACGTCGGGGTGGGTGAGCAGCAGGTTCTCGACCTCCTTGGGATAGATGTTCTCGCCGCCGCAGTTGAACATGTCGTCGGTGCGGCCCATGAAATAGTAGAAACCCTGCGCGTCGCAGCGGAACAGGTCGCCCGTCGCCAGCCAGCCGTCGCGCAGCCGCCGGGCGTTGACCTCGGGCAGGTTGTAATAGCCGGGCGTCACGCCGGGGTTGCGCACCCACAGTTCGCCGTACGCCGGGTCCTCGCGTCCCTCGGCGTCCAACAGCTTGACTTCCCCCTCCGGCCAGGCGACGCCGCAACTGCCGAACGGCACCTCGCGCCCGTCGAGCGGCGCGCCGATCATCACCGGCCCGCCCTCCGTCAGCCCGTAGGACTCGCGCACCGGCACGCCGAACGCCGCCTGCATGGCGCGCATCAGTTCCTCCTGCACCGGCGCCGAGCCGACGCTCAGCGATTCCAGCGCCGAGAAGTCGAGGCTGTCGATGAGGTCGCGGTGCTGCAACAGCAACGTGTAGACCGCCGGCACGGCGCCCGCGTAGGTGCAGCGGTACTCGGAGAGCACGGTGAGGAAGCGGCGCGGCTCGAAATCGGGCAGCAGCACCGTGGTGCCGCCGACCTGCATCAACGGCTTGATGGCGCCGGCCATCGCGTTCTTGTGGTTGAGCGGCACCGCGGCCAGCGCGCGCTGCGACGCCGAGTGCGGCCAGTATTTCTGCACGCAGCGTATCCACCAGAGTTGCCCGGCGTGGGTCAGCACGACGCCTTTGGGGCGCCCGGTGGAGCCGGACGTGTAGGGCTGGAACGACGGGTGGTCGTCGGCGATGGCCGGCGGGTCGAAGGCCGGCGAGCGCGCCATCAGCGCGGTCTCGTAGTCGAGCCAGCCGGCGGGCGCCGGCGCGAAACAGAGCCGGCGCTCGAGCCCGATCGCCTCGATGACGCCGGCGATCGACGCGTTGCAGGCGGTGTCGATGAGCGCCGCGCGGCAGCCCGCATCGCGCACGATGTAGTCGAGCGCGTCCGCGCCCAGGCGCGTGTTGATCGGCACCGGGACGACGCCCGCGCGCATCGCGCCGTACATCGCCTCGATGAACTCGAAGCGATTGCCGACCACCAGCGCGAGGCGCTCACCAGGGGCGAGGCCCAGTTCCCGGGTCAGGGCGGCGAAGCGGTCCATGCGCTGGTCGATCTCGCGGTAGCTCACCTCGCGCGGCGCGGCGCCGCACAGGTCGATGATCGCGGCGTTGTCCGGGAACTCGCGCACGGCGGCGGCGCACCAGTAGCCCAGGTTGTTGCGGGTGGGATCGCTGTTCATGCGCGTCACTCCAGGTCGAGGGGCGGTTCGGCGGCCGCCGCGCGCCCGGCGATCTCGCCGCCGACGAAACACTCGGCGAGGTTGCCGCCGGACATGTAGAGATGTCCGAAGGCGCTGCCGAGCTCGCCGGCCGCGTACAGGCGGGGAATCGGGGCGCCGAAGGGATCGAGGATGCGCTGGCGCGGGTCGTGCACCGGGCCGCCCTGGGTGTTTGAGACGACCGGCCAGACCTCGGCGAACACGAACGGCGGTTTGCGTATCGCCAGCATGCTGCTCGCCGGGCGCTCGAAGTCGGGGTCGGCGCCGGCTTCGCAGCCGCGGTTCCAGCGCTCGACGGTCTCGGCCAGGCGGGCCGGGTCGAGGCCGCTCGCGGCGGCCAGCTCCGCAAGGCTGCCCGCGCGGCGCAGGATGCCGAGTTCGATTTCGGCGAGGTTGTCGGCGCTCCACTCGAACCTCGTCCCGCGCTCGTTGAAAGTGGGGCGGCCGAAGGCGTACAGGCCGCGCCCGTCCTCGTCGGCGATCAGCCACGCCGGGATCGCCGCGTAGTCCTGGTGCTCGGGGCGAAAGCGGGTCATCGGGCGCGCGCCGGTGTCCTGCAGGTAGGGCTCGTACTCGTTCATGAAGCGCCGGGCGTTGCGGTCCAGCAGCACCCAGGGCAGCTTGACGTCGCCCGGCGGCGAAGTACCCGGCTGCCAGTCGGGCACCCGCTTGGTGCGGATGGCGAACGGGTAGCCGGGGTCGGGATGGCGAAACCCGTAGGAGCCGTGGAAGTGCCACATGTGCCACAGCGCGGCGCCGGCCTGCTGTGCCATGCGGATCCCGTCGCCGGTGTTCATCCGGTAGGCGGCGCTCAGCACGGGCTTGGCCTCCCAGTACTGGCGCTGCAGCTGCGCATCGCCCTCGAAGCCGCCACAGGCAAGCACGACCGCGCAGCGGGCGCCGATGTGCGTGGTGCCTTGCGTGCCGTCGCAACGTACCCCGGCGACGCCGCCCCCGGTCGCGGCCAGCAGGCGGGTCGCGGGCAGGCCGGTGCGGATCTCGATGCGGCGTTGCTCCAGGTTGTGCAGCATCACGGCGAACAGTCGCGCACCGTCCGGCGACCCGCGCACGTGCGGCCAGCGCTGGTGCGCTTCGAACCCGGGCAGTTCGTCGACGTACACGAACCCGAACGTGCGGTTGCCGGCGAGCGGGTAGTTACCGGGCGACGCCCGCCGCCCGATGCTCGCGCCGGTGCCTTCGGCGAGAGCGAGCACCCGCGCGTGCAGGCGGGTCATGCCCTCGGCCAGCGTCAGCAGCACGTCGTCGGGCGTGCAGCCACCGTTGGTCTCGCGCAGGTACTCGAAGGCCGCCGCGCGATCGTCGGCGACCCGCAGACCGCCGGCCGAGCACACCGAGATGCCGCCGGGGTCGGGCGCCTTCTCCAGGATCAGCACCCGCGCGCCCGCATCGTGGGCGGCGATGGCCGTCATGGCGCCGGCGTAGCCGCAACCCACGACGAGGACGTCGACGACCTCGTCGAAGCGCGCGGGCGCCGCGGCGAGTGTCATGGCCGCTCCCCCGCGCACGCCCGCGGGTGCAGCTTGCGGATGCCGTCGACGAGGTCGGCCACCATGGCTTCGAGCAGCGCCTCGCCCTTCTCCCGGCTGGCCAGCGTCGGGTCGCCGCGTACACCGCTCGCGCTGTAGTCGAGGCCCGCGCCCGGGTCGCCGTCGAAGATCGTCGGCTGCACGAACGCCGTGCGCGGCTGTTCGGCGAGGTTGCCGTAGTCCTCGACCGCCTGGTCCATGCGCACCAGCTCCGGCGCGATCGCGAGCACGGTCGAGGTCTCCGCCTCGTCGCCGTGCCCGCCGAAGCGCTGCGCCAGCACCGGTCCGCCGCTCTTGCCGAGGTTGCGGATGTGCGCGCTCGCCACTCGCACGCCGGTCTGCGCGAGCAGGTCGCGCGCGACGATCTCCACCGGCCCCTCGGTCGAGACCCCGGTGTTGACGATCACCACCCGCCGCGCCCCGTCGGCGATCAGCTTGGCAAGGACCTCCTTCACCAGCGCCATGAAGGTCGCGGCCGACAGGTGCTGGCTGCCGGGGTAGCGCACGAAAGCGGGGTAGTAGCCGAACGAAATCACCGGCGCGATCAACACCGGCAGCACCGCGGCGGTGCGCGAGGCGAGCTCGCGCGCGGTAAGGTAATCGGTCATCAGCGGCAGGTGGTGACCGTGTTCCTTGGCGGCCGCGCCGATCGGCACCAGCACCACCGGGTCGCGCGCGAGCCAGGCCTCGACCTCGGGCCAGCTCAGGCGTTCCATCCACTCGCCGGGGGTGCCCATGCCTACAGCCACCTTTCCAGGAAGCGGCGCACGTCCTCGCCCCACACCAGCAGCCCGTGGCGCTCGAACAGGTGCCCTTCGTCGCGCGTCAGGCCGAACGCCGGGTAGACTTTCGCCTCCACGTGAGTGGCGCTGCCTTCGAGACCGGCCGCAAGCTCCAGTGTCGGTGCGACGCTGTAGTCGTTGGCGGCCTGGATGAAAAAGATCGGGTTCACCAGGCGCGCCGCGGCCTTATGCATCAGCGCTCGCAGCTGCGGCGTGCGCTCCCAGTTCATCGCCGCGCCGGCGAACTCGACGGCGCAGCGAAAGCGGGGCGTCTTGGCGGCGGCGAGCAGGGTGTTGGTGCCGCCGAAGCTCGAGCCCATCACGCCGATGTGATCGGGCATGATCGCGGGCAGCGTTTGGAGGAAGTCCAGGGCGGCCACCACGTCGTCGCTCTCACGCTCCAGGCGTTCGACGAGCTGGGCGTCGTACTCGGGCGTGCCGAAATCCGCGCACACGTCTTCGCGCCACGGCGTGCCCGGCGAATTGCCATAGCCGCGGCGGTGCGGGAAGAAACACGCCACCCCCCAGCTCATCAACGCCGAGGCGACCGAGGGCTTGCACACGTCGGTGCTGCCCTGCGCGACGGTGCTGCCGTGGTTGGTCACCATGCAGGGGAACGGACCCTCGCCCGGCGGCAGGTAGAGATAGCCCGCGAGCTCCCGCCCGTCGCTCTCGAAGCCGAACTCCTGCGGCGCCACGGCCAAGTCGACCAGCGACACGCTGCCGCCCCAGTGCGCGGCGGCGCCCGGCAGGTCGCGGCGCACGAGGTGGCGCTCGAACCGTTCGAGCAGCGCGCCCATCTTCTCCCGGACCGCGGTGAACGCCGCGCTCGACGCGCGGGCCGCCATGTCGGCCTCGTTGTCGGCCAGGGTCGCGAACGCGCATTCCCATTGCACGTCCGGCCCCTCGGCCCGGGGGTCGGCTTTCACGTACACGGTGCCCATCGCCAGCCCTTCGCGGCGGCGGATGTCGCTCGCTTCGCGGCGCGTGCTCAGCACCTCGTCGGCTTTCCCGGGCTTGGCGTAGTAACAGGTGCGTTCGACGAACACTGGCGGGGCCCTCGTTTCAGCCGGACAGCTCGCCCGGAAAGTGACAGCGCACGAGCCGCCCGCCCGGGTGCGGCGCCAGCACCGGCGCCTCGGTGTGGCAGCGCTCGCGCGCAATCGGGCAGCGCGGGTGGAAATGACAACCGGGCGGCGGCGCCAGCGGGCTCGGGATCTCGCCTTCGAGCGGCACCCGCCGGCTGGCCGCGTGCGGGTCGGGCTCGGGCACCGCCGAGATCAGCGCGAAGGTGTAGGGGTGCAGCGGCGCGGAGAAGATCTCCGCCTCGCTCGCCATCTCGACGATGCGCCCGAGGTACATCACCGCGATGCGGTGGCTGACGTGGCGGATGACGCCGAGGTTGTGCGAGATGAACAGCAGCGTCAGGTCGAACTGGCGCTGGATGTCGCCCAGCAGGTTCAGGATCTGTGCCTGGATGGACACGTCGAGGGCGGAGACCGCCTCGTCGCACACGATCAGCCGCGGGTTCAGCGCCAGCGCGCGCGCGATACCGATGCGCTGGCGCTGGCCGCCGCTGAACGCGTGCGGATGGCGGTTCATGTACTCCGCCGGCAGGCCGACCACCGCCATCAGCTCGGCCACGCGCTCGGTGGCACGGCGGCGGTCGTAACCGAAGTTGCTGAGCGGCTCGGCGACGATGTCGCGCACCTTCATGCGCGGGTTGAGCGAGGAGAACGGGTCCTGGAACACCACCTGAATGTCCTTACGCAGCTCGCGCAGCTGCGACTGGCCGAGGTCGGTGATGTCGCGCCCGTCGAACACGATCCGCCCCGCGCTCGGTCGCAGCAGGCGCAGGATCATGCGCCCGAGCGTGGTCTTGCCGCAGCCCGATTCGCCCACCACGCCGAGGGTCTCGCCGGAGGTCAGATCGAAGCTGACGTCGTCGACCGCGTGCAGCACGGCACCCTTGCTGAGCAGGCTCGCGCCGATCACGAAGTCGCGGCTCAACCCCTCGACGCGCAGCAACGGCTCGCTCACGGCGCACCCGCGCCCGCGCTGGCGAGTCCGGGCTCGTCGGCGCGCCAGCAGCGTACCTGCCGGGCGTCGGCGCCGGTTTCCAGAGCCGGCATGCGCTCGCGGCAGCGCGACTGCGCATCCGGGCAGCGCGGGTGGAAGCGGCAGCCGGGCGGGAAGCTGCTGGCCGAGGGCGTGGAACCCTCGATCGCGTCGAGGCGCGCGCGGCGCTTGCCTACGGTCGGGATCGAGCGCATCAGCAACCGCGTGTAGGGGTGGCGCGGGGTCGCGAACATGTCGGCGACCGGGGCCTTCTCGACGATCTGCCCGGCGTACATCACGATCACGCTCTCGGCGGTGGTGGCGATCACGCCGAGGTCGTGGGTGATCAGCAGCACCGCGGTGCCGGTGTCGCGGCGCAGCGCCGCGATCAGGTCGAGGATCTGCGCCTGGATGGTCACATCGAGCGCGGTGGTCGGCTCGTCGGCGATCAGCAGCGCCGGCTCGCAGGCCACCGCCATCGCCGTCATGACCCGCTGGCGCATGCCGCCGGAAAGCTGGTGCGGGTAGTCGCCGGCGCGCTCCCCGGGGGCCGGGATGCCGACCCGGCGCATCAGCTCGATTGCCCGTGCCGCGGCCTGCGCACGCGACAGGCGCAGGTGCTCGATGAGGGTCTCGGCGATCTGGAAACCGACCGTGAACACCGGGTTCAGGCTGGTCATCGGCTCCTGGAAGATCATCGAAACGCGTTGGCCGCGCACGGCGAGCATCTCGCGGTCGCTGAGCGCGGTGAGGTCGGTGCCGTCCAGGCGGATGCGGCCGCGGTCGATGCGGCCCTGATCGCCCAGCAGGCGCATGACCGCGAGCGAGGTGACCGATTTCCCCGATCCGCTCTCGCCGACCAGGCCGACGATCTCGCCCCGCCCGATGGTGAACGCCACGTCTTCGAGCACCCGCACCGGGCCGTGCAGGGTCTGGAAGACCACGCTGAGATCCTCGATCTCGAGCAGCGGGGCGGCGCCTGCATCGGTCTCGCGCGGGTCGCTCTTGCCCGGGTCGTCCATGCTCAGCGATCGCGGATGCGCGGGTCGAGGATGTCGCGCAGCCCGTCCCCGAACAGGTTGAAGCCGATGATGGTGATGCCGAGCGCGGCGCTGCCCGAGAGCGCGAGGTAGGGATCGGTCTGCAGCGCGCGCAGCCCGTCGCGGATCATCCCGCCCCAGGTCGGCTCGGGCTCCTGCACGCCGATGCCGAGAAAGCTGAGCGTCGCCTCGGCCATGATGATGAAGCCGACGCCGATCGAGGCGCGCACGATGATCGGGGCGATGATGTTGGGCAGGAAATGGCGCACCAGGATCAGGTGCGGGCGCGTGCCGCTCGCGATCGCCGCGTCGACGTAGAGCTCGCTCTTCAGCGAGAGCACCAGCGAGCGGGTGAGCCGCGCGATACCCGGCCACCACACCAGCGACAGGGCCACGATCACGGCGAGCTTGCCGGGCCCGAGCATGGTCAGGATCAGGATCGCGAAGATCAGTTCCGGGAAGGCGAAAATGATATCGACGGTGCGCATGATCAACGTGTCGGCCCAGCCGCCGAAATAGGCGGCGATCATGCCGAGCGCGATACCGACCACCAGCGTCAGGCCGAGCACGGAGAAGGCGACCAGCAGCGAGATGCGCGCGGCCATGATCAGCCGGCTGAGAATGTCGCGCCCCAGCCCGTCGGCGCCGAGCGGGTGCTCCTCGGAAGGCTCGGCCCAGACCGCGAGCATGTCGGTCTGCTCGAAGCTGTAGGGGGCGATCAGCGGCGCGAACAGCGCGGCCAGGGTCACGATCAGCACCAGCGCCGCCCCGAGCAGCGCGTTGTGGCTGCGCCGGAAGCGGATGGCGAAATCGGAATGCCACCAGCCGCGTCGCTCGCTCATCAGTTCTCCCCGAGCCGGATGCGCGGGTCGATGACCCCGTAGAGCAGGTCGATCAGCAGGTTGATGCCGGCATAGAAGCCCGTGAACAGCAGCACGATGGCCATCGTCACCGGGTAGTCGCGAGCCAGGATCGAATCGATGGCCATGCGCCCGAGACCGGGGATGTTGAACACGATCTCGACCACGAAGGTGCCGCTCAGCAGTCCGCCGAAGATGATGCCCACCGTGGTGAGCAGCGGCACCAGGGTGTTGCGCAAGGCGTGGCGAAAGATCACCAGGCGCTCGCGCAGGCCCTTGGCGCGGGCGGTACGGATGTAGTCCTGCTGCAGCACTTCCAGCATGTAGGTGCGGCTCAG
>JBFJWO010000182.1:0-9428 GCA_041623575.1 Gammaproteobacteria bacterium | reverse complement strand
GAGGGGCTCAAGCAGCCCCTGCAGGTCGTGCGCCAGCAGGTCAGCCTGCCCTTCGAGGAGCACGACTGGCGCGCGCGCTGCCCCGGCGAGCAGCAGGCGGCATTGCAGGCATTGCGCGCCGATGACCGCGAGCGGGGCTTCGACCCGGCACGGGCGCCCCTGATGCGCGTGCACCTCGCGCGGCTCGCCGATCGCGAGTGGCTGCTGATCTGGAGTTCGCATCACCTGCTGCTCGACCGCTGGTGCCTGGCGGACGTGTTCGACGACCTGTTTGCGCTCTACGCCGGCGCGCGTGGCGATCCGGTTCCGCCGCTGCCCGCGGCGCGCGGCTTTCGCGACTACATCAACTGGATCAGGCAGCAGGATCCGCAGGCGGCGCGCCGGTTCTGGCGCTCGGCGTTGCGCGGCTACCGCGAGCCGGTTGCGATCACCAGCGCTGCGGGAGAGCGTGGGCACGAGCCGGCGATCGCCGAAGTCGAGCTGGCGCCGGCCACCAGCAAGGCGCTGCGCGCCTTCGCGCGCCGTCACGGGCTCACCACCGGCGCGTTGTTCCAGGGCGCCTGGGCGCTGGTGCTCAACCGTTGCAGCGCCCGCCAGGACGTGGTCTTCGGGGCCGCGGTGGCGGCGCGGCCGCCGCAGCTGCCCGGTGTGGACAGCATCGTCGGCTCGTTCGTGAACAACCTGCCGGTGCGGGTGCGGATGCCGCACGACGCGAGCGTCGGCGACTGGCTGCACGCGCTGCAGCGCGCCCAGCAGCGACGCAGCCCGTTCGAGCACCTGTCGCTGAACGACATCCACGCCTGCAGCGAGCTGGGCGGCGGCGAGCGCCTGTTCGACACCCTGCTCGTCTGGCTCGCGCCCGACAGCACCGCGCCGGTGCCGGGCCTGGAGGTACAGGGACTGGCGGGCGCGCTGGTCAGTGCGTACCCGCTCACGCTCGGCATCGCCGAGGCCCAGGATCAGTTCGCGCTGCGCCTGGTTCGCGCCGCCGGATTCGCGACCGAGGAATCGCCGGTGCGCCTGCTGGAACACTACCGGGGGACCTTGAGCGCGGTGCTCGATGCCGGCGCCGGGGCGAAGCTCGCCAGCCTGGCCGGGTTTCGCGGCCGCGAGTCCTTCGACCTCGAGCTGCCGCCGGCCGCGCCCGTCGAGGTCGAGGACGCAGACCGGCACGCGGCCGACGAGGAGACCCTGGTCGGCGGGCGCGAGGCTTTCGACCGCGCGCTGCTGCGCGACCTGGTCCGGGAGGAATGGCGCCAGGTGCTCGGGCGCAGCGGGTTCGGCGACCAGGAGAACTTCTTCGACCTCGGCGGCGAGTCCATCCTCGCCAGCCGTCTGCACGCCCGCCTCGAGGCGGTCACCCGCAAGAGCGTACCGCTGCTCGCGCTGTTCCGGGAGCCGACCGTCGCGCGCATGGTCCGCACGCTGGGCGCGGGACAGTGGCCGCTGAAGGCGGACCTGGTGGTGCCGATCCGTGCCGCCGGGGGCGAGTTGCCGCTGTTCTGCATCGCGTCGCCGGAAGTCAACACCCTCGGCTACATGCAGTTGCATCGCCACCTCGACCCGGAGCGACCGTTGTACGTGCTCCAGGAGCCGCCGCGGGCGGAGGTCGTGCTCGAGCCGACCCGGGAGGAGTTGCAGGCGCTCGCGCAATGCTACCTGGCGGGCCTGAGAAAGGTGCAGCCGCACGGGCCGTACCTGTTCCTGGCGCGCTGTACCGGTGCGCACCTCGCGCTCGAGATGGCGCGCCAGCTGCACGCCGATGACGAGACCGTGGCCTTCCTGGGGGTGGCCAACACCTGGGCTTTCCACACCGTGTCCCGGCTCTACCACCTGCACCGCGCCCACATGCGCACGATGTACTATTGGGACCGGCTGGTGGAACTCGCGCGCCTCGGGCCGCGCTCTCAATGGTCGGAACTGCGACGCGTGCTGGCCGGGCGCTTTCCGGGCCGGCGCCGAGCGACGCCCGGCGAGACGCACAGCCCCGCCCCGGTGGCGACGCGCCCGCCTACGGTACCCGGCGAGGAGCGCTCGCCGGTCATCGGCTGGGCTCACCGGCGGGTGGCGGCCAGCAAATACCCGGGCACGCTGACCGTGTTTCGTACCCGGCGCCAGCGCTACTGGCGAATCCGCGACCGCTACCTCGGCTGGCGCGCGGAGGCCGAGCAGGTGCAGCTGAAGCTGCTGCCGGGGCGGCGGGGCAAGGACCTGCTGCGTGAACCGTTCATCCGTGAGTTCGCGGCAGCCATCGAAGCCTGCATCGAGCAGGCGAAAACCCGGCGCGCGGCCGCGGACGTGTCCGCCCGGGCGCCGCAAACCGCCACCGCCATCGGCGCCGGCGCCAGCGTCACGATCGGGTCGTCCGCGGCCCGGGCCGAGCGGCGCGGGTCGCCCGCCGCGGCATCCAACAGGAGTTGATCAGTCCAATGCAAGAAACAAGAGCGGTCCCATCCCGGGTGTATGCGGCAGGTCGCGCCCCGCGAAAGTGGTGGCGGCGCACGCTGGCCGGGTTGGCGTTGCTGACCGGGTTGGCCGCAGGGCAGGGCGCGCAGGCGCACGCGCTGGGCCAGAGCTACGTGTTCCTGCGACTCGGCGATGAGGTCATCAGCGGGCGCTTCGAGATGACCGTGGCCGACGCCAACAAGGCGATCGGCCTCGATTTTGCCACCGACGGCAGCGTCACGCCCGAGCAGGTCACGCCCCACGCCGCGGCCGTCGAAGCCTACGTGCGCCGTCACCTGCGCCTTGCGCCCGACGGGCAGCCGGCCGAGTTCGAGGTCACGGGCCACGGCCTGTTCACCATTCGCAAGGCGCAATACGTGCAGCTGTTCTTCAGCATCGATGCCCTGCAACGCCCGCCCGAGACCATCGTGGTCGACTACTCGGGGGTGTTCGAAGTGGATCCCGATCACCGCGGCCTGCTGGTGGTGGAGCACAACTGGAAGACGGCGACCTTCGACGACGAGTCCAACGTGGTGCTGACCTTCAGCCCCGACGCGCAGCGCCTCACGCTGGACCTCTCCGAGTCCACGGTGTGGAACGGTTTTCTCGGCATGCTGGAGCTCGGCATTCACCACATCTGGGTGGGCATCGACCACATCCTGTTCCTGCTGGCCTTGCTGTTGCCTTCGGTCATGCGCCGCGAAGGGCGGCGCTGGGTGCCGGTCCCCGGGTTTCGCGAGGCGTTGATCCAGATGGTGAAGATCGTCACCGTGTTCACCGTGGCGCACTCCATCACGCTCAGCCTGGCGGCGCTCGAGGTGGTCAGCCTGCCCTCGCGCCTGGTGGAGTCGGTCATCGCCATCTCGATCGCCATCGCCGCGGCCGACATCTTCTTTCCGCTGTTCCGCCGCCGCATCTGGGCCGTGGTGTTCGTGTTCGGGTTGTTCCACGGCTTCGGCTTCGCCAGCGTGCTGAGCGAGATGGGCGTGCCGGCGAACTACCTGGTGTTGTCGCTGTTCGGCTTCAACGTCGGCGTCGAAATCGGTCAGCTGGTCATCGTGTGCATCGTGTTCCCGCTGCTGTTCGCGGTGCGCGCCAGCCTGCTCTACGGCCGCTACGTGCTGCACTCCGGTGCCGCCTTGATGATCGCGGTCGCGCTCTACTGGTTCGTGGAGCGCGCCTTCGAGATCGACCTGCCGGCGGGTTACCTGGTGCAGAAATTGCTCGGCGTTGCCTGAGGGCTGGCCGGGGATACGGAGGTAGGCGTGGATTTCGAATGGACCGAGGCCCAGCAGGCGTTTCGCGAGCGCGTGATCGCGTTCGCCCGCGAGCAACTCGACGACGACCTCGTCGCCCGCGATCACAACGGCGAGTTCTCGCGAGAGCACTGGCAGCGCTGCGCCGAGTTCGGCATCCAGGCGCTGTCGGTACCGAATGCCTTTCACGGCCGCGGCGACACCGATTTCCCCACCGCGATGCTGGCCATGGAAAGCCTCGGCTACGGCTGCCCGGACAACGGGCTGACCTTCGCGCTCAACGCGCAGGTGTGGACGGTGCAGTTGCCCATCGTGCACTTCGGCAGCGAAGAGCAGCAGCAAAAGTACCTGCCCGGGCTGTGCGACGGGCGCCTGATCGGCGCGCACGCCATCACCGAGCCCGGGTCTGGTTCGGACGCGTTCAACATCGCCACCCGCGCGGAGAAGGTCGACGGCGGATACCGGCTGAGCGGCAGCAAGCGCTATGTCTCGCTGGCGCCGCTGGCGGACCTGGCGCTGGTGTTCGCGACCGTCGACCCGCAGGCGGGCAAGTGGGGCGTGACCGCCTTCCTGGTCGACGCCGACACGCCGGGCTACCGCGCGACGCCGGCCATCGACAAGATGGGTCTGCGCACCGTGCCGATGGGCGAGTTGCATTTCGAGGACTGTTTCGTGCCGGAGGCGAACCGCCTCGGCCCGGAAGGGGCCGGCGTCAGCCTCTCGACCAGCTCGCTCGAGTGGGAGCGCTGCTGCATTCTCGCCAGCCAGCTCGGTGCCATGCAGCGCCAGTTCGAGCAGGCGCTGGCCTACGCGCGCTCGCGCGAGCAGTTCGGCCGCCCGATCGGCAAGTTCCAGTCGGTCGCCAACCGGGTGGTCGACATGCGCCTTAGACTGGAGACCTGCCGCCTGCTGGTCTACAAGGTGGCGTGGCTGAAGCACCACGGACGCCCGGCGATGACGGAGGCGGCTTTGCTCAAGCTCCACCTGGGCGAGTGTTTCGTGGACTCCTCCCTCGATGCGATCCGCATCCACGGCGGCGCCGGCTACCTGTCGGAGAACGGCGTCGAGCGCGACTTGCGTGACGCGGTCGGCGGCGTCATCTACGCCGGCACCTCCGACATCCAGCGTAATATCGTCGCCGGACTGCTCGGCCTGTGAGCCCGGCCCGCCCGCCGAGCGCATGAGTTACCTGCTGCCGCAGCTGATCGAGCGCACCGCGGCGCGCGCGCCGCAGCACCAGGCGATCGGTTGCCTGGATCGCGCCCTGAGCTATGCCGAGCTCGCCGCCGGCGCCAACCGGCTGGCCAATACGCTGCAGGCCCAGGGCGTGTGCCGCAACGACCGCGTCGGCATCTACATGGACAAGTGCCTGGAGTCGGCGCTCGCCATCTATGGCATCCTGGCTTGCGGGGCGGCCTACGTGCCTCTCGACCCCTCCGCCCCGGCCGAGCGCCTGGCCTTCATCCTGCGCGACTGCGGTATTCGCCACCTGATCACGGCCGACGCCAAGCTCGGGCGCCTGGCGCAGGCCGCGGCGAGCGGGCCGCTGCCGCTCGAGTGCCTGATCGGCCCCGACGGCGCGCAGGATCTGCCGTGGCGCTGTGTGCCGTGGTCCGAGGTGCACGCCGCCGAGCCCCGGGCGCCGCGCGTCAAGTGCATCGAGCAGGACCTCGCCTACGTCATCTACACCTCGGGGTCGACGGGCGAGCCCAAGGGCATCATGCACACCCACCACAGCGGGCTCAGTTTCGCGCGCTGGGCGGCGCGCGAGTACGGCCTGCGCCAGGAGGACCGCCTCGCCAACCACGCACCGCTGCACTTCGACCTGTCCATCCTCGACTACTTCGCCGGCGCGGTGGCCGGCGCCACGACCGTCATCGTGCCCGAGGACTACACGCGCCTGCCTGCGAGCTACAGTGCGCTGCTCGCCGCACAGCGGGTCAGCGTGCTCTATACGGTGCCGTTCGCACTGATCCAGCTGCTGCTGCGCGGGGTGCTGGAGGAGCGTGACCTGAGCGCGCTGCGCTGGATCATCTACGGCGGCGAACCTTTCCCGGTAAAGCACCTGCGCGCGTTGATGCAACGCCTGCCGCACGTGCGGGTCGACAACATCTACGGGCCGGCGGAGGTCAACGGCGTGACCCACCACACGCTGGCGGCGGACTTCGACGGTGACAGCGTGCCCATCGGGCCCATCGCCGACATCGCCGAGGCGCTGGTCGTCGACGACAGCGGGGCGCCCGTCGCGGCGGGGGAGAGCGGCGAGTTGCTGGTGCGCACGCCGACCATGATGCAGGGCTACTGGGGGCGCGCCGACCTCAACCGGGCGGCGTTTTTCCGCCGCCAGCTGTTGCCCGAGTACACCGCCGTCTACTACCGTACGGGCGACCTCGTGCGCGAGGGCGGCAACGGCGAGTTCGAGTTCCTGGGGCGCAAGGACCGGCAGGTCAAGGTGCGCGGCTACCGCATCGAGCTCGACGAGGTCGAGGCCGCGCTGGTCGCCCACGCCGCGGTGGAGGAAGCGGCGGTGTTCGCGGTGCCGGAAGCCGAGGGCAGCCAGCAGCTGCGCGCCGCCGTGACCCTCAAGGCGGGCGGCGAGGCCGATCGCAACGCCTTGCTCGCCTATCTCAAGGAGCGCCTGTCGTGGTACATGCTGCCGGCGGTGCTGGAACTGCGCGACAGCTTCCCACGCACCAGCACGGGCAAGATCGACCGCCGCCGGCTGCGGGCCGAGGCACTCGACACCACCGAGCGGATTGCCGCCGGGCGTTGAGCCGGCGAACCCCAGGAGAGCAGTTTGCAATTCACCCAGTCGAGCATTGGCGACACCCTGATCGAGTACGTGTCGGAGGAACTGCTGAGCGGGCAGACGCGCGTCGGCCCCGACGACAACCTGCTGAGCGAAGGCATGGTCGACTCGCTCGGCATGCTGCGCCTGGTCGGTTTCATCGAGGAGTCGTTCGGCTTCAAGGTGCCGCCCCAGGACTTCGTCATCGAGAACTTCCGCAGCGTCGGCGTGCTGAGCGACTACCTGCAGCGCAGGCTGGCGGACGCGGGGCAGGTGAGCAGTGACGCCTGAGTCCCGCACCGCGCCGGGCGAGGACCGGGAACTCACCGCCAGCCAGCGCCTGATCTGGACCGGGCAGCGCCTGCAGCCGGGCGAGCCGCTGTACAACATGGTGCTGGCCTTCCACATCTCGGGCGAGCTCGAGAGCGCGACCTTCGCGCGGGCCTTCCAGGCGCTGGTGGATCGCTGCGACGTGCTCCGGGTCGCCCTGCCGGGCGACGCCGCGAGCCCGGATACCCCGCCCCGCCAGCGGTTTCGCGAGCGCTTCGAAGCGCCGTTCGCACAGCTCGATTTTTCCGCCGACACCGACCCGCGGGCCCGGCTGGCGGCATGGCTCGACGAGCACAAGGTGCTCGATCTGGATCCGCGCGAGTGCCTGTTCGAATCCGCGCTGATCCGGCTCGCGCCGGATGCCTACGTCTGGTACCTGAACCAGCACCACCTGATCACCGATGCCTGGTCGTGCGCGGTGCTGTTCGAACGGCTGCAGGCGTTCTACGCGCTGGCCCGCGCCGGGCGCCTGGACGATGCGCCCGGTCTGCCGCTCTATCGCGACTACGTCGAGCACGAGCACGCCCGCCGCGACAGCCCGGCGCAGCAGAAATCGCGCGCTTACTGGGAGGCGCGGCTGCGCTCGCCCACGCCGCCGTCGCGGTTCTATCGCGAGCCGCCGACGGAGGCGGGCGGGCGCACCGAACGGGTGGTGTGCGTGCTCGGCGCGCAGCGTTCGGCGGCCCTGCGCGCGCTCGCCGCCGAGCCCGGTTTTCGCGCCTTTACCGGGGAACTCGCGCTGTTCCAGGTGTTCGCAACCCTGCTGCTGGCCTATCTCGCCCGCGTCACCGGCAACCGCACCCTCGCCATCGGCACGCCGTCGCACAATCGCGGCTCGGCACAGTTCAAGGCCACCGCGGGGCTGTTCATCGAGATCTTCCCGCTGCAGGCGACGATCGAGGAGGGCGAGACGTTTGCTTCGCTCTACGCCAAGGTCGCGCGCGCCGCGCAGGAACTGCTGATGCACGCCCAGCCCGGGGCCAGCGGCGCCGCGCACAACCGCGCCTACGACGTGCTGCTGAACTTCATCACCGCATCGTTCGGCGATTTCGACGGGCGGGCGACGCGTACCGAATGGATACACGCCGGCTACGGCGATCGGTCACACCTGCTGCGCCTGCAGGTCGAGGACTTCGACCGTGCCGACGCGCTCGGCGTGTACTTCGATCTCAACGTGGACGCGTTCTCGCGCGAGGAACGCGACTGGGTGCCGGCGCACTTCCTGCGACTGCTCGATGCGTTTCTCGACGATCCCGGGCAGGTGCTGGAAGGCGTGGCGCTGCTCGATCCGGCGAGCGTCACCGCCGTCGCGGCGGCGGCGCCGGCGGAGACCGTCGTGGACCTGTTCGAGCAACAGGCGCGTAGCGGGCCCGAGCGGGTCGCGCTGGCCTGCGACGGCGTGACCCTGACCTATGCCGAGCTGGACCGGCGTGCCGATCGCCTCGCGCGCGGCCTGCGCGAGCGCGGCGCGGGGCCCGGCACCCGGGTCGCGATCGCGCTGCCGCGCTCGCCCGAGGCGCTGGTGGCGATCCTGGGCGTACTCAAGTGCGCCGCCGCCTACGTGCCGCTCGATACCGCGTACCCGCCGGCGCGCATCGCGCGCATCCTGGACGCCGCCGCCCCGTTGCTGGTGCTGAGCGACGCGGCGGCGCGCGACTGCCTGGGCGAGTTCGACGGCGAGGTGTCGGACCTCGATGAGGTCGCGGTGAGCGAAGCGGGCGGCGCCGCACCCCCGGCGTCGCGCCCCGGGCCCGCCGACGTCGCCTACGTGATCTACACTTCGGGCTCGACCGGGAAGCCGAAAGGCGTGCTGGTCGGCCACGCCGGGCTCGCCAACTACGTGACCTGGGCGCGCAAGCAGTACCTGGGCGAGCGCCCGGGCGACTTCCCGCTGTTCTCCTCGCTGGCTTTCGACCTCACGGTCACTTCGTTGTTCGTGCCGTTGATCTCGGGCGGGCGCGTGGTGGTGTACCCGGAGCGCGCGGGCGAGATCGCGGTGCACCGCGTCATCGAGGACAACGCGGTCGACGTGGTCAAGCTGACGCCCGTGCACCTGTCGCTGCTGCAGTCGCTCGACCTCGCCGGCTCGCGTATCCACACCCTGATCCTGGGCGGGGAAGACCTCAAGGTCGATCTCGCGCGCACCGTCACCCGGCGCTTCGGCGGCGAGGTCGCGATCTACAACGAGTACGGGCCCACCGAGGCGACGGTCGGCTGCATGGTCCACCGCTTCGACCCGGCGCGCGACACCGCGACCTCGGTGCCGATCGGGCGCGCCATCGACAACCTCTCGGTACACGTGCTCGACGCGCGGCGCAACCCGTTGCCGCGCGGCGTCGCGGGCGAACTCTACATCGGCGGCGTGGGCCTCGCGCACGGCTACCTCGATCCGGACCCGGCCAGCGCCGCGCGTTTCGTGCCGGCCGAGGACGTGCCGTGGGGCGAGCGGCTGTACCGCAGCGGCGACCTCGCGCGCTGCAACGAGGACGGGGTCCTCGAGTACCTCGGCCGCGAGGACCACCAGGTCAAGATCCGCGGCGTGCGCATCGAGCTCGGCGAGATCGAAGCCGCCTTGCTCGACTTCCCGGGCGTGCGCGAGTGCGTGGTCG
>JBFJWO010000181.1:0-9436 GCA_041623575.1 Gammaproteobacteria bacterium | reverse complement strand
TGCTGCAGTCGGCCCGGGAGGGCGGGGAGTACGAGTACGTGCCCTACATCCGCAGCGACGACGACGAGAACCCTGCCGCCGTGGTGTCGGTGATGAAGGGCGAAGCCAACCGGCGCGTCCTGCGCCCCGGGATCCGCCCGGGCACCTTTTGCCTGTTCAAGGGCAACCGCTCGCTGCATCGTGTGACCGAAGTGCGGCGCGGTGCCCCCGATCGGCTGATCGCGCTCTTCTCCTACGACGAGCGGCCCGGCGTTCGCTTCAGCGAGCGTACGCTGGAAACCGTGCTCGGGTTCGTGCCGTCGGCCTGAGGTGAGCGGCTGTCGATCTTCTCGCAGCCGGCGAAGTCGTGCCCGGCGCGCTCAGCCGGGACCGTGCCGCAGTGCGCTCAGCAGGGTGTCGATCCGGATCGGTTTGGCCAGCACGTCGGCCAGGCGCGCCGGCGTCCCGCGCAGCTCGGACTCCGAAGCCGCGTGGCCGCTCATCAGCAACACCCGCAGCGCCGGGAACTCGTCCACGACGGTCCGCGCCAGGTCCACGCCGGTCATGCCGGGTAAGCCGACGTCGACCAGCGCGAGGTCGTAAGGCCGGCGCGCCAGCTCGAGCAGCGCCGCCTCGCCGCTGTAGACGACGCCGGTCGCGAAACCGTGCACCTCGAGCAGCTCGGCGAGGCTGTCGGCGAGGTCGGTGTCGTCGTCGACCACCAGCAGGCGGGCGTCAGCCATCGGCGAACCCGGTCGCGGGCGCACGCGGCAGCGACAGCACCGCGCGCGTCCCCTTGCCGGGCTCGGAGAAGATCTCGAGGCGGCCGTGGTGCTGTTGCACGATACGTTGCACGATCGACAGCCCGAGTCCGACGCCGAAGGACTTCGTACTGTAGAGCGGTTCGAAGATCCGCTCCCGCTCGGCGGCCCCGATCCCCGGCCCGTTGTCCGCCACCTCGATCAGCACGGACGCGTCCTCGATGCGGGCTGTCACCGTCACGCGCGCCGCCCCGCCTGCTGTGTGCTTCGAGTCGTGACCGTGCCGCGCGTCGATCTCCTCGCCCGGTTCGGCCCGGTCGCGCCGCTCGAGCGCTGCGTGGCACGCGTTGTCGAGCAGGTTGAGCAGTGCCTGTTGCAGCATATCGGGATCGACGGGGATCGCCAGCTCGCCGATCTCGAAGTGCGAGGTGGCGACGATGCCCTCGGGATACGCGTAGTCCTGCAGCAGTCCCTGCAGCCAGGGTTTCAGCACGATCGGTTCCAGTGCCGGGCCGCGCGCGCGGGCGAAGTCGAGCAGTTCCGTGACGATGCGATCGCAGCGGTGGACGTTGCGCCGGGCGCGTGCGAGGTTGCGTTTCACGCCCTCGTCGGCGACCCGCATGTCGACCAGCTCTATCGAGTTCAACACGGTCGCGAGCGGGTTGCGCAACTCGTGGGCGACGCCGCCTGTGAGTTGACCGAGGGCGGCCAGGCGCTCCTTGCGCAGCAACTCCGCGTGCGCCGTTTCGAGTTGCGCGGTGCGCTCGCGCACACGTTGCCCGAGGCTCGCGCGATCGGCGACGAGGCGGCTCGCGTGATCGCGCAAGGCCCGCAGGTAGCTGACCAGCAGGGCGGTGAAGGCGAGTCCCGCCGCTGCCGCGCCCCAGGCGGACAAGGGTGGCGCGGTGGAGAACACCTGCGGGTGCGCGACGGCCTCGACCGACCAGGTGCGGTTCGCCATCTCGAACCTGCGCTGCAACCGCAGCCGTTCGTCGGCGACGCCGAACCCCGCGTCATAAGTGGCCGGCTCGCTGCGCCGGCGCGAGGCGTGGAAGTGCAGCAGTCGTTCGCCGGGCGGCCCGGACTGGTCGGTGACTGCGAGATCGATCCCGGCCGGCTCGAGGATCGACAGCGCCTGCTCGACCAGGTCGGCGACCCGGATGACCTCCGTGACATAGCCGCGCAGATCCTCACGGCGCCGGTCGACCGCCGGCGGCACGACGCCTCCGCGATAGAGCGGATGGATCAGCAGGAAGCTGAACGCCTGTCCCTGTTCCTGGACCAGGCGGATGCGAGCCGTCGCGACGACGTTGCCCGCATCGCGGGCACTGGCCAGCGCGGCCCGGCGGGTGGCCTGCGAAGCCAGGTCGAAGCCGATGGCGCGCTCGTTGCCGGCCATCGGTTCGATGTAGAGCACGGGGAAGTACTCGTCGCGCCGGGCCGCCGCCGCCATGCCCTGATCGGGATCGCGGTCGGCGATCACGAAGCCCGGCAGGGTGCGGGCGGCCTGTGCTTCGAAGCGGGCCCGTTCGGCGGCGTCCACGCGCGCCACGTAGGAGAGCGCCTTGACGCCGGGGTTGCTCGCCAGCAGCGGGCGGGTGAACCGCGAGAAACGGCCGAGATCGAGCGCTTCGGCGTTGGCGACGAACGACCCGGTGGCGATCAGCGGGTCGACGACCCGGCGCAGAGCCTGCTCGATGGCGCCCGCACGCTCGTTAGCGGCGCGCTCGAACTCGACGCGCACGCGCTGCAGGTGATCGAGTTGCAGCAGCCGGAAAGCGCCCGCGCTGAGCGCGACCCCGGTGACCGCGACCAGCAGGATCAGTAGCGTGGTGACGACCCGCGACTGGACCAGTGCGGCCACGCCGGCCAACGCGCCCGAGCGCGGGGTCCCGGTCACGAAAAGGTCGGCGTCCAGCCGGGTGCCGCGCGACCCGTTGCGGGTTTTCTTTCCCGGACTCTCCATTGCTGCGTTTGTGACGTCGGTCAGACCCGGCGAGGCACATTACCGATGACCGGGCGCGGATGCGAACACTTTTTGGCGCTGCCGGTGAGGGGACCGGCAGCTTCGACTCCACGCTCCACCGCGACGTGGGAACGGGATTGCGGCGCGGGCGACGGTGTCGCTTGATCTGTGTCAAGCAGGCGGACGTCGACTGCCGTTCGATTGCTGACGTGGTGCGCGCCGGGCCTCTATGGCGCCAGTGCCGCGACCTCCACGCGCGCATCGTTGTAGCAGGCGCCGCCGAGGTCCGCGCGGGTCGCGGGCGCGAGCGCGCTGATGGTCTGGCCGTTGTCGCTGGTGCGCAGCCACGCACCCTTGTCGCTGCTGACCACGCCTTCGCGCACTTCGTCGCTGACCGCGAGCGGCAGGTGCACCTCGCCGAGGTCGTTCCAGACGCGCACCCGCTGGCCGTGCGCGAGTCCGCGCGCCAGGGCGTCAGTCGGATGCATGACGAGCGGCGGGGTGGCGTCGCAAGCGGCGACCCCGCCGAACGTCGAAGTGATGCGTTGCTCGCTGGCGGGCGAGATCAGCGCCAGCGGGTAGTCACCGGCGAGTGGCCGGTAGGCCGGCAGCGAGCAGCCGAACTCGCGCGCGAGGCCCTCCGAGCGCAGCTCGATGCGCCCGCTCGGGGTGCCCTGCACCGCGAAATTGCCGCTCGCGTCCGGGGTGTGCACGGTGTGCGCCCGCGCGAGCGGCAAGGTGCTGCCCCGCAGACCTCTCAGACCCGGGTGCGCCTCGTCCAGGACGCAGTCGAGCAGGGCGTCGTCGTCGTCGCGAAACGCCGGGTCGTCGTCGAATCCGAAACGCGCCGCCAGGCGCCGGAACAGTTCGCTCGGCGGCAGGCTTTCGCCCACCGGGTCGATGACCGCCTCGGCGCGCTGCAGGAAGTCGTGGCCGTAGGCGGGAAAGAGGTCGGCGTGCTCGAAGCTGCTGCTCATGGGCAACACCACGTCGGCGTAGCGCAGGCTGTCGGTGAAAGCGACGTCGGCGCTGACGATGAACAGGTCCTCGCGCGACAGCGCGCGCCGCATGCTGTTCTGGTCGGGGTGCACGATCAGCGGGTTGTGGTTGTAGATCATCAGCGCGGCGATCGGCGGGTCGAGGTCGGGGTCCAGCAGGTGACGGCCGACGTCGACGATGTTGAAGCAGCGGGTGGCGGGCGGTGCCAGGTCGGGTCGCTGCAGGCGGTCCTTGCGCAGCGGGGAGGAGCGGCTCGCACCCATCATGAGCCCGGCGCCGCGGGCGTCGAGCTTGCCGGTGAGCGCCGGCAGTGCACCGATCGCGCGCACCGCCGCGCCGCCGTTGCGGTTTCGCTCGACGCCGTTGCCGAGTGCGATCGCCGCCGCCGGCGTCGCCGCGTACCATTCGGCCAGGCGGGCGATAGCGGTCGCGGCTACGCCGCACTCGGCGGCCGCGTGCTCCAGGGTGCACGTCTGCACCGCTTCGAGGTAGGCCTCCGCCCCGAGCACGTGGCGGTCGATGAAGGCCTCGTCCAGTGCGCCGCGCACCCGCAACTCGCGGGCCAGCGCCATCGCCAGCACGACGTCCGTTCCCGGCCTCAACGCCAGGTGCAGGTCCGCCTTGCGCGCGATCTGCAGGCGGCGGGGATCGATCACCACGAGCCGCGCGCCGTTGCGTCGGGCGGCGGCGATGTAGCGCGCGAGGTGCAGGTTGGAGACCGTGACGTTGTTGCCCCACACGACGATCAGCCCGGCATCGGCCAACTGCTCGGGCGGCAGGCTCGGCGTGTCGCCATAGGTCGCGCCGTAGGCGGTACCGATGATGCCGCCGCACAGTGGCGGGCGGTCCAGCCGGGTGGCGCCGAGACGGTGGAAGAAACGCAGTGACATCGAGTCGCGGGCCAGCAGGCCGTGCGGGCCCGCGTAGTTGAAGGGCATCACGCTCTGCGGGCCGAAGCGCTCGATGGCGCGCTGCAGCCCGGCATGCACCAGGTCGAGCGCCTGCTCCCAGCCGATGGGTTCGAAGGCATCGCCGCCGCGTTCGCCGACGCGGCGCAGGGGCGTGCGCAATCGGCGCGCGCCGTGCACGAACTCGCCGGTGTAGCGCGCGACCTTGCGGCAGATGGCACCGTGCGTGAACGGGTTCGCCCGCGAGCCGCGCACCCGCACGATACGCCCCTGCTCCACCGTCACCGTCAGGCTGCAGGTGTCCGGGCAGTCCAGGGTGCATACGCTCGCCTTGTCCATCTTCGTCTCGCTCGTCGTGCGCGCCCGCCTTGTGCCGGCATCTTAGCCCGATCGCGCGCCGTGCACGATCCCGACGGCTCCGGCGGCGTGCCGGGTTGTGCACCGGCGTGGCGATTGTCACAAGCGCCCGCAACGCTCGCTCGATCGCGCGCAGGCCCGGTGCCAGCATGGGTCGAAGGGCACACCGAGGTGCCCGCAACCGACGGAGCACACCCCATGCAGCGATCCAAGATGCAACGACTGATCCGGACACTGGTCCCGGCCGCCGCCGGCCTGGTCCTCGGTGCCTGTGCGATGACCGACGAGTCCATCGACCGCCAGGCCGATGTCGATCTCGCCCCCATGCCGAGGCCGGCCGAACCGCTGGCACGATCGCGCGGCACCAACAAGGGCAAGCCCGAGGCCATGCGCCTGCTCTCGGTCGACGGTGCCCGGCTGACCTACGCCATCACCGAAGGCCCCGACCAGGGCTGCGAGTGGACCGGCCACGGCTGGTTCGCACCGGCGACGGCGTGGCGGGACTGCGGCGGCAGCACCGGCACGCAGGAGATCGTCCGCCACGGTGACATCTGGCCCTTGCGGGTCGGCAGTGGCGAGTCCTACGCGGTCAGCGGCAAGGACGCCGCCGGCGAACGCTGGCAGACCACCCGGGAGTGCAAGGTCGAGGCGGCCGTGTCGGTGGCCATCGGCGAGCAGCGTCTGCCGGTCTACGAGGTGGTGTGCCGGGACTCCTGGAACACCCGCACCTGGTATGTCTCGCCGCTCTTGCAGCAGGCCGTGAAGTTTCGCCGCTGGCACCACCGCCGCGGGCTGGAAAGCGATTTCGTGGCGACCCTGAACTAGGCGGCGACGTGACGCCGTTCGCGGGTATGGGCGCACCCGAGCGCGCTACACTACGCGCCTGTCGAACGGCTCGGCACGAGGGGCAGGGACGCCCCGGGTGAGCCGGGTGCGGGCCTCGACCGGGCCGGCACGGAGAGAAACGGACCGCGAGCCCCGTGTCGACCGGTGCCCGGCCCAGTCGTCGAGCGGGAGCACGCCTTGGACACTGAACGCGTTATCGACCTGGTCGAGCAGGTGTGGATGGACTCGATCGTTCCCGAACTCGTCGAGTACATCCGCATCCCCAACAAGTCGCCCGCCTTCGACCCCGACTGGCAGGCGCACGGCTACATGGACGACGCGGTGGCGCTGATCGAACGCTGGTGCGCGGCGCAGTCGCTGACCGGCCTGACGGTGGAAGTCGTGCGCCTGGAAGGGCGAACGCCGCTGATCTTCATGGAAGTGCCCGGCCGGATCGATGCCACGGTGCTGCTCTACGGGCACCTCGACAAGCAACCGGAGATGAGCGGCTGGCGCGACGGGCTCGGTCCGTGGCAGCCGGTGCTGGAAGGCGAGCGCTTGTACGGGCGCGGCGGCGCGGACGACGGCTACGCGGCGTTCGCCTCGCTGACCGCGATCCGGGCGCTGCAGGAGCAGGGCGTGGCGCATGCCCGCTGCGTGGTGATCATCGAAGCCTGCGAGGAGAGCGGCAGCTACGACCTGCCGGCGTACATGCAGGCGCTGGCCGAGCGGATCGGCCGTCCCGACCTGGTGGTGTGCCTCGATTCGGGGGCCGGCAACTACGAGCAGCTGTGGTGCACGACCTCGTTGCGCGGGTTGATCGGGGGAACGCTCAGCGTCGAGGTCCTGGGCGAAGGCGTGCACTCGGGCGATGCCGGCGGGGTGGTGCCGTCCACGTTTCGAATCGCACGCCGGTTGCTCGGGCGACTCGAGGACGCCGCGACCGGCGCGGTGCTGCCGGCCGACTTCCATGCCGAGATCCCCGCCCAGCGCGTGCGCCAGGCCGCGCTGGCGGCCGAAGTGCTCGGGGCGAGCGCCTACACCAAGTTCCCGTTTCTCGACGGGGTACGCCCGGGCGGCGAGGACATCGCCGAACTGGTCCTGGCGCGCACCTGGCGCCCGGCCCTGGAGGTCACCGGCGCGGCCGGCCTCCCGCTGCCCGCGGACGCCGGCAACGTGCTGCGCCCGCGCACCGCGCTGGTGCTGTCGGTACGCCTGCCGCCGACCCTGGACGCCGAACTCGCCACCGGGCGATTGCGCGAGCTGCTGCTGGCCGAGCCACCGTACGGTGCCCGGGTCGAGTTCGACGCCAAGCCGCCCGGCGACGGGTGGAATGCGCCGGCCATGCCGGACTGGCTGCTGGGGGCGATCGACCAGGCCTCGCGGGATTATTTCGCCCGCCCGGCTGTACACATGGGGGAAGGCGGCTCGATCCCGTTCATGGGGTTGCTGGGAGAGCAGTTTCCCGACGCGCAGTTCCTGGTGACGGGCGTGCTCGGCCCCAACTCGAACGCGCACGGCCCCAACGAGTTCCTGCACCTGCCGATGGGGCGCAAGGTCACGGCGTGCGTGGCCGGGGTGCTGGCGGCGCATGCGCGCCACGCGGCGGGCCGCTAGTCGCGGCGGGACGCGCCTGCCACGACGCAACGGAAGGAGAACGACATGCGCAAGCTCGATGTGCAACTGTTCGGCGCGCTGGCGTTGTCGCTGGCGCTGACGGCGGCCCACGCCGACGGCGGGGGCGGTGACGGGGGCGGTGGCGGCGAGGGAAGGTCGTGGGGCGAGCGCGACCGCTTCGCGCCGGTGCGCGAGGTCATGGCGCTCGGCGACTACACCACCGCCATCGAGAAACTCGACGTGCTGCTCGCCGCCGACGCCGAGGATGCCGACACGCTCAACCTGCTCGGTTTCGCGCACCGCAAGCAGGGCCGCCTCGCCGAAGCGCTGGACTACTACCTCGCGGCGCTACGGCTCGAACCCGAGCACCGCGGCGCCAACGAGTACCTGGGCGAACTGTTTCTCGAGACCGGGCAACTGGCGAAAGCCGAGGAGCGCCTGGCGGTGCTCGACGACGCGTGCTTCTTCCCTTGCCCGGAATACACCGACCTGAAACAGGCCATCGAGCGCTACAAGCAGGCGCGCGCCGCAAAGTAGGGTCGCGCAGGCGCGAAAGCCGGCTCGCCGCCCGCACCCGGCGCGAGTTCACTCGGCGGGCGCCAGTTCCAGGCGTTCGCCGCGTTGGGCAATGCGCACCGGTGCCCGGTGGTCCTGCGCCAGGCGCTGCGCCAGTGCCGCCTGCTTGTCGGGTTCGCCATGCACGAGCACGACCGGCGGGCGGCCTTCGAACCCCGCGTACCAGCCGCACAGTCCCGCCTGGTCGGCGTGGGCCGACAGCCCGCCGATGGTGTGAACCCGGGCCTGCACGCGAACGGTCTCGCCCCACAGGCGAAGGTGGCGGGCGCCGTCCACCAGCGCCCGCCCCGGCGTGCCCCGGGCCTGGAAACCCACGATGATGAGGTGGCAGTCGCGCCGCCACACGTTGTGCTTGAGGTGGTGTCGGATCCTGCCACCCGTGCACATGCCGCTGGCGGCGATGATCAGCGCGCCCGAGGCGATACGGTTGATGGCCATGGACTCCTCGGGCGTCGCGGTCAGGCGCAGGTTCGGCAGCGAACGCTCGCCGTGCGCGCGCCACCGGGCAGTTGCCTCGCGGTCGTAGAGTTCCGAGTGGCGGGCATACACCTCGGTTGCCTCGATCGCCATCGGGCTGTCGAGAAACACCTGCCAGGCGCCGACGTTCCAGTCCTCGAAATGACTGCCGAGCAGGTAGAGCAGTTCCTGGCTGCGCCCCACCGCGAAGGCCGGAATCAGGACATTGCCGCGCCCGGCGGCCGCGCGCAGGATCTCGGCGAGTTCCGCCAGGGTCTCGTCGCGGGCGCGATGCAGGCGATCGCCGTAGGTGCTCTCGAGGATCACCACGTCGGCCTCGCGCACCGGGGTCGGGTCGCGCAGGATGGGCGCTCCCGCCTGCCCGAGATCGCCGCTGAACACGAGCTTGACCTCGCGCGCGCCCTCGCGCAGGAACATCTCCACGATGGACGAGCCCAGGATGTGGCCGGCGTCGAGCAGGCGCGCCGAGACACCCGGCAGCAGGTCCCGCGTCTCCCCGTAGCCGAGGGCCACGAACTGCCCGAGGCAGGCTTCGGCGTCGGCCACCGTGTAGAGCGGTTCGACGGCTGGCAGGCCTTTGCGCTCGCGCTTGCGGTTCTGCCATTCGGCTTCCCGCTCCTGCAGGTAGCCGGCGTCGCGCAGCATGATCCGGGCCAGGTCGCGGCTCGCGGCGTGGGTGTACACGGGGCCGCGGAACCCGCGTTTGACGAGCAGCGGCAGGCGCCCGGAGTGGTCGATGTGGGCGTGGCTCAGGACCACCGCGTCCAGGCCCGCCGGATCGAACGGGAAGGCGTCGCGGTTGCGCGCCTCGTCTCGTGCACGGCCCTGGATCAGGCCGCAATCGAGCAGCACCCTGCGCCCGTCGACACTCAGCAGGTGGCAGGAGCCGGTGACCTCCGCCGCGGCGCCTAGGAACTCGATGTGCATGGGACTGGTTCCGCCGTGGCTACGGGAGCGATGGTCGGTCACGC
>JBFJWO010000180.1:0-9490 GCA_041623575.1 Gammaproteobacteria bacterium | reverse complement strand
AGATCCGCTTCGCCGGACGCACCCTGGGGCCGGATTCGCGCGCCGGCGAACGCGACGGGATGCAGGTGATATTCCAGGACCCCTTCGCCTCCCTCAACCCGAAACGCCGGGTGTGGAAAAGCGTCGGCGAGCCGATGCTCGTGCGCGGCGAGCGCCGCGGCACCACGCGCGATCGCGTCGCCGAGATGTTCGCGGCGGTGGGACTGCTGAGCGGCCACCTCGATCGGCTGCCGCACGAGTTCTCGGGCGGGCAACGTCAGCGACTCGCGATCGCCCGCGCACTGGTGCTGCGCCCGACGATGATCGTCTGCGACGAGCCCGTCTCCGCGCTCGACGTGTCGGTGCAATCGCAGATCCTGAATCTGCTGAACGACCTGCAGGTGCAGTTCGGGCTGGCCTACATCTTCATCTCTCACGATCTCACCGTGGTGAAGAACGTGAGCGACCGCATCGCCGTCATCTACCTGGGGCGGATCGTCGAATCCGCGCCCGCCGAACGGCTGTTCGCAGCACCGGCCCATCCCTACACGCGCGCGTTGCTCGACGCCGTACCGAAGCTGGCGGGCCGCGGCGCTCCCGGCCCGAGACGACTGCTCGAGGGGGAGATGCCCAGTCCCAGCCAGGTCTTTCGCGGCTGCCCGTTTCGCGCCCGTTGCCCTGTCGCCGTCGATATCTGCGACGACCTGCCGCCGCCGGTGATCGACCTCGGCGGGGCGCATTCGGCCCGCTGCCATCTCGCCGCCCCGCAGGGGCAGGAGGACAAGCCGACGTGAACGAGTTCGCCGAAAACCTGTCCGCGCGCCAGCACACCCGTAAGGCGGTCGTGCAATCGCGGCGCGGGGTCGTTGCCGCCCAGCACGGCGAGGCGGCGCAGGTCGGTGCGCAAATCCTGGCCGACGGCGGCAACGCGGTCGATGCGGCGGTCGGCGTGTCGTTCGCGCTCGGCGCGGTCGAGCCCTGGATGAGCGGCATCGGCGGCGGCGGCCTGATGGTGGTTCGCCGCCCGGACGGCGAGTCGCGCGTCGTGGACTTCGGCATGCGCGCGCCCGGCGCGCTCGACCCGGCCGACTACCCGCTCGTCCCGGGCGCCGCCGAGGACCTGTTCGCCTGGCCGGCGGTCGCCGGTGACCGCAACCTGACCGGTGCCACGGCGCTCGCCGTACCCGGGACCGTCGACGGCATGGGCCTCGCGCACCGCACCTACGGCCGTCTCGAGTGGCCGGACCTGGTGGCCCCGGCCGTCGACCTGGCGCGGCGGGGAGTTCGCGTCGACTGGTACGCAACGCTGCTGATAGGCCACGCGTCGAGCGGCCTGGCACGATTCCCGGCGAGCGTGGCGCGGTTTCTGCCGGGCGGGTATCCGCCACCCGTCCCCAACGCCCCGTCGGCACAGGCTTTCCTGCCGGCACCCGCGCTCGCCGAGACGTTGTCGACCCTCATGGGCGAGGGGCCACGCGCCCTCTACGATGGCCCGCTCGCCGAATCGCTGGTCGCCGACGTCGGCTCGCAAGGGGGTTGCCTCGGCAGCGACGACCTGCGCAGCTACCGGGCGCGGCTGCTCGACCCGCTGTGCATCGACTACCGCGGCGCCCGGATCTTCGCGGCACCGGAGTTCTCGGCCGGACCGACGCTCGCCGATACCCTCGCGCGCATGGCCGGCGGTACGCGCGCGCGCACGCCGGACGGTGCATTCTTCCTCGCCTGCGCGGACGCGCTGGCGGCGGCCTACCGGCGGCGGCTCGAAACCATGGGCGACGTGTCGGGCGCGCGCTCGCCGGAGTGCACCAGCCATTTCGCGATCGTCGATCGCGACGGCATGTTCGTCTCGTGTACCCAGACGCTGCTCTCCGTGTTCGGCTCCATGCTGGTCCTGCCGTCCAGCGGCGTGCTGATGAACAACGGCCTGTTCTGGTTCGACCCGCGACCCGGGCGGCCCAACTCGCTCGGTGCGTCGAAACGGTGCCTGTCCAACATGTGCCCGGTGGTCGTGGAGTTGCCCGACGGTCGTTGCGCCGCGCTCGGCGCATCGGGCGGGCGGCGTATCATGCCGAGCGTGGCGCAGGTCGTCTCGTTCCTGGCGGAGTTCGGCATGGACCTGGAGCAGGCGTTGCACCACCCGCGTATCGATGCGAGCGGTGCGGCCGTCGTGCTCGCCGACAACGACCTTCCCGACGAGGCGATCGAGCGCCTGCGCGCCCGCCACGAGGTCATCGCCAGGAAGCGCACAGTCTTACCCGCCTGGTTCGCCAACGTCACGGCGGTGTGCCGGCGGGGCGAGACGAACCTCGGCGGCTCGGAGCCGCAGCTGCCCTGGAGCGACGCCCGCGAGCAGCCCGGCTGACGACGCCACTTGCCGGCCGTGGCGCGGGTCGTCTCGCGCTACGGCACGGCGACGCCGGGATCATCGCCGATGCGGTAACCCTGCCAGGCTGTTGCGGCCAGCGGTGTGTGGCCCGTGCGCGGTACCTCGGCCCGGACGTGGAGCTCGATGTAGTCGGCCAGGATCTTCTGCGCCTCGCGCAGGACCGGGTCGTCCTGCGGCGGATCCTCCCCCGGTCCCGGCTCGCCGGCCGTCGCCTCCGGGTCCCGCGCACCGGACTGCCCTGCGGGCCCCGACGGCGGCGGCAGACCCGCGAGGTGGGCGTTGGCAACGGTGATCTCGTAGGTGGTCGGCGCCCCGGCCTGCAGCGCCTTGATCGCGATCGCGCGCTCCCTGTTGCGCTGTTCGAACTGCGCGAGCTCCTGGCGGCGCACGGCCTCGTTGAGCGACACCGTCCTCGTCGCGAGACGTTCCTGCAGGCGCGCAATCTCGTCGCGCAGCAACGCGAAATCTTCCGCTTCGGCCACCCGCCGCGCGGACCGGGCGCGCAGGGTCGCGAGGTGAGCGTCGAGCGTGGACTGACGCCGGTAGCGGGCGGCCGGCACGGCGTCCCACGGCAGCGGATTGTCGAGCTCGGACTCGGCGGCCCGGCTTATCGCGCTCAGCGACGGCAGCACGATGTCCGGCACCACGCCGCGGAGCTGGGTCGACGACCCGCTCGGGCGGTAGAACTTGCGGATGGTGACCGTCAGCGCACCGGGGTCGTAAGCGTAGGCGAGGCGGCTGCGGTCCATGATGGGCGCGAGCGCGATGACGCTCTGCACGGTGCCCTTGCCGAAGGTCGCCGGGTCGCCGACGATCAGGGCCCGGCCGTAGTCCTGCAGCGCGCCGGCGAGGATTTCCGAGGCCGAGGCGCTGAAGCGGCTGGTCAGCACAATCAGGGGGCCCGAGTACTGCTGGGCGGGGTCGGTATCCGACTCGACGTCGATGTCACCGCGGGGGCCGCGCGTCTGCACCACCGGGCCCTGGGTGATGAACAGGCCGGTGAGCCTGATCGCCTCCGCCAGTGACCCGCCGCCGTTGCGGCGCAGGTCCAGGACCACGCCCCGTACGCGCTCCGCCTGCAGCTTGTCCAGCAGGCGCGCCACATCCGCGCTCGCGCTGATACCCGTACGCGCGCCGCGCCCCTTGCCCCCGAAACTGTCGCCCATGCTGGTATAGAACGACGGCAGCTCGATGACGCCCAGACGCAGCGTCGAGCCCGGGCCGTTCGGGTGCTCCACGATGGTCGCCTTGGCGCGCTGTTCCTCGATCCTGATCTCGTCGCGCACCAGGCGCACCGTCTTGCGCACCGAGCCGTCGCCGGCGTTGGCGGGAATGACGACGAGCCTCACCACCGTCCCCTTCGGACCGCGGATCAACTCGACGATGCGCGACAGCGGCATCTCGACCACGTCGACCGCGTCCCCGTCCTCCTGCGCCACGGCCACGATCCGATCGCCCGGGCCCAGCAGTCCGCTGCGCATCGCCGGGCCGCCCGGCAACAGGTCGACGATCCTGCAATAGCCGTCCCGGGACTGCAGGGTCGCGCCGATGCCGAACAGCGAGAGATTCATCGAGATGGCGAACTCGTTCGTCTGCTTGGCGCCCAGGTAGTCCGAATGGGGGTCGTACACCCGGGCCAGCGCGCTGAGGTAGATCTCCAGCACGTCGTCACGGCTGGTCTGCTTCGTCATGCGCAGCACTCGATCGGCCCGCGCGCCCAGCGTCGCCACGATCGCCGCGGGCTGCTTGCCGTCCAGCTTCTCCTGCAGGTACTCGAATTGCAGCCGTTGCCACCACAGCGCGCGCGCCGCATCCAGGTCGCGCGGGCGGGCCGCATCCTTGCGATCCGCGGCGTACTCGGCGTCGCGCGTGAAGTCGAACGTCGCGCTTCGCAGCCGGTCGTTGACGTAGGCCACACGCTGCCCGAGACGCAACAGGTAACGCTCGAACAGGAGGTGCGCCAACTCGGTGTCGCCGTCACGCAGTGTCTTCGCGGCGAGCGTGGCGCGATAAGGGGCAAACTCGGCCACGTCGCTTTGCAGGAAAAGCACCCGCTCGCCGTCCAGGGCGTCGAGATAGCGATCGAAGAACAGGCTGGCCAGTTCGTCGTCCAGCGGGTGGTGGGCGAACTGCGAGCTACCGAGCAGTCCGGCCGTGACCCGCGTGATGTTCGCCTCGGTCCGCTCATCGAACGGCGCAGCGGATTGCTCGAGGGCGTGCGCGGTGAACGACACCGCCAGGACCAACGCGGCCAGCGGTGTGAAAAGACGATTTCGTGGCTTCATGGCTGGCCTTGTGGGTCGGATTCATCGAGGGTGCCGGCAAGCGAGCCGGCTGTCGCGCTCGCCCTGGGGCGGCGATCACGATCCGCTCGCGACATCCCGAGGCGGGCACGGCACCGCAGGACCGTCATTCTACGCTCCTGCGGCGCCGGGCGGCGCTTCTCACAGACCGATGAGCGTCGCGCCATGAGACGCCCTGCCAGCGCGGCCCCTCGGCGGGCGCCTTCCCGGGCGGACCGCCGCGAGGTCCGGCTAGTTTGCCGAGCGCACCGCGCACGCTATCCGGCGGCGTTACGCGGCGTCGGTCGACCGCCGCCGAGGCGTAGACGACGCACGCTCATGCTGATACGCCAGTCCGCGACCGGCCGTCACGACCTGTCCGGTTCGCCGCCGAGGTGTGCGCCGTGGCGGTGGTACCAGCCGGGGCCGTCGCCGGCGTCCAGGCGCAGGCGATCCACGAACGAGCCGACGGCGGCGATGACGGCCTCGGGCTGGTCGCGGTGCGGCGAGTGCCGGCAGTCGCTCAGCCTGACGAGGTCGACGTCGCGCGCCTCGCGCGCGATGCGCTCGATCTGCTCCATGGTGCCGTACTCGTCGTCCTCGCCCTGGATCGCCAGGATCGGGCAGGCGATTCGCGGCAGGTACGCCTCGATGTTCCAGTCGCGGAAGTCCGGGTGCAGCCAGATGTCGTTCCAGCCGCGGAACGCCGAATCCACGTCGGCATGGTAGCGGGCGAGTCTTTCGCGCAGATCGGTCGTGCGGTACAGGCGCTTCGCCGCGTCGATGCTGGCGACCGAGATGTCTTCCACCCGCACGTGCGGCGCCATGAGGATCAGGCCGGCCACGGGGCGCGCGCTGCCACCGGCGTGAATCAGGGCGATCGAGCCGCCGTCGCTGTGCCCGAACAGGATCGGTCGCTCGATCGCGAGCGCGTCGAGCAGCGCCGGCAGCGTGTCCAGTGCTTCGCGGTGCATGTAGTCGACCTCGCGCGGCCGGGCTAGCCGCTCCGACTGCCCGTAGCCGTAGCGCGAGTAGACCAGCGCGTTGGTGTGGGTGGCGTGCGCGACGCGCAGCGGGAAGTCCTTCCACATCGCGATCGAGCCCAGGCCTTCGTGCAGGAACACGATCGTGGGCTCGCCGCGCGCGGCGACGTCGAGACGCTCGTACTCGATTCGCCGCGAGCACAGGTCGAGGAACGGCATCCAGACCCCCTGGGTGGTGCTCGAAGTGGACTCGCCCGACGGGCCCGATCGACGTGCCCTGCGCGATGCCGACGCCTCCGCTGGCGACGCACGGCACCGGCAGCCGGACGAAGGTGCGCCATGATGCCTCACGAAGCGCCCGCGCAGCGACCGATACGGCAGCGGCCCGCACGGCGCCGGGCGATGAACGAACCGCGAGCACAGCGCGCAGTAACGCGAAACCGTCGCGGTGACGCCGCCGACGTACGCGCCCCTGTCTGCACAACGCGTCGTTTGCACCGATCGGCAGCGGATTATTCCACCGGCGTGCTTTGCCTGTATAGCGTTTGCTATGATTCTGGCCGATCAGTCCGACGGGTCCGATCGGAAACAAATGACTCACGAGGCATTGTCCGAGCGCGGCACGCGCGCGCAAACGCTGGTGCGCGAGCATGCCCGCCCGGCCCGCCACCACCTCGACTTCGTCGTGCACGCCGAGCCGGGCCTCGCCGCCAAAGCGCCCGGTCACGTGCTGGTCGCCACCCGGTCCCGGCGAGCGCAGGAGAACCCCCGATGCCCAGCCTGAGCGATGTCATTGCCCGACACCCCAACCCGGTCGAGATGCTGCGCAACTCCAGGATCGGGATGTACGTCTACCCGATCGTCGCCGCGGAGTTCACCAACTGGCGGGACGAACAGCGCGCCTGGCGCGACAGTGTCGTCCTGTTCGACCAGACACACCACATGGACGAGGTGATCGTCGAAGGCCCGGACGCGGCCGCGTTCCTCGACGCGATCGCGATCAACAGCTTTGCGAATTTCGATCGCCACCGGGCCAAGCACTTCGTGTGCGCCACTCCCGCCGGGCACGTCATCGGCGACGTCATCGTCTTTCGCGAGCACGACGACAGGTTCCTGCTGGTGGGGCGCGCCCCGACCGCCAACTGGGTCGAGTTCAACCAGGCGGTCGGCACGCACAAGGTGCGCCTGGTCCACGATCCGCGCTCCGACAGTCGCCCCGACGGCAAGGCGATCTACCGCACGCATTACCGGTTCCAGATCCAGGGGCCCGATGCGGACAAGATCTTCCACAAGATCGACGGCGGGCCGGTGCCCGACGTCAAGTTCTTCCATGTCGACTGGATCAACGTCGGGTCGAAGCGCGTGCGCGCGTTTCGCCACGGAATGGCCGGCGCGCCGGGGCTGGAGATCTGGGGCCCCTATGCCGACAAGCACTACGTCCAGAGCACCATCCTCGAGGCGGCGCGCGACATCCGCGTGGATCTTCGCCAGGTCGGGAGCCGCGCCTATTCCACCAACACCCTGGAATCGGGCTGGATCCCCTCGCCGCTGCCCGGCATCTACACCGGCGACGGCCTGCTGCAGGACTACCGCGACTGGCTCGGCGCCGACAGCTACGAAGCCGTGGGATCCATCGGCGGCTCCTACGTTTCCGACGACATCGAGGACTACTACGTCACGCCGTTCGAGCTGGGTTACGGTTTCTATATCGGCTGGCATAGCGAGTTCATCGGCAAGCAGGCCCTGGGCGCGATGAAGGACAGGCCGCACCGCCGGAAAGTCACGCTGGAGTGGAACGCGGACGACGTGCTCGCGGTGATCGCATCGGCCCTGCGCCCCGGCGAGGTCCCCTACAAGTGGATCGACTTCCCGCAGCCGAACTACGCCTCGACCAGCGCCGACATGCTGCTGCGCGACGGCAAGATGGTCGGCATGTCGATGTTCAACGGCTACAGCTACAACGAACGGTGCATGCTCTCGCTCGGGGTGGTCGACGCCGACGTGCAGATCGGCGACGTCCTGACCCTGCTCTGGGGCGAGCCGCAGGACACGGCCAAGACCTCGACCGAGACGCACAGACAGGCCGAGATCCGCGTGCGGGTGTCGCCGACGCCCTATTCGCGCGAAGCGCGCGAGAACTACGCCGAGAGTTGGCGAACCAAGGCCGTTCGCTGAAACGCCGGCGGGCTTCGCGGCGGCGCCGGTGCAGACCGACCGTTCGCAACAACACGGGGTGACCCGGAACAACCCTGCAAACGGAGGAGACCATGAGACTGACCAGGCTGATCTTCGCGGCGGTCCTTGCGGCGTCCGGCTCGCTCGTACCCGCGCACGCGCAAGAGCTGAAGTTCGCCCACTTCGTGCCGCCGCAACACACCATCACCGCCTCGCTGATCGAGCCGCTGGCGAAGGGCGTCGCCGCGGCGACCAACGGCGAGCTCACCATCCGCGTCTTTCCCGGCGGGGAACTGGGCGCCGGGCCGGTCGAGCAGTACGTGCGCGCGTTGCAGGGTGTCGCCGACATCACCTTCGGGCTGCAGGGCTATACCTCCTCGCAGTTCCGCAAGTCCATGGTCGTGGAGTTGCCGGGCGTCGTGCCGGACGGCGGGGCGGGCTACGCCATGCTCTGGAACGCCTACGCCGGGCACCTCGCCGGCGAGTTCCCCGGCACCAGACCGCTGGCGCTGTGGGTTTCCGAGCCGAACGTGATGATCATGAAGGATCGCGTGGTGCGCGCGCCCGCCGATCTGGCCGGGCTCAAGATCCGGGTCGCCGGCGCCGTCGCCGCCGAGGTGGTCACGGCACTCGGCGCCACGCCGGTGCAAATGCCCATTCCGCAGGTCTACAACGCACTGCAGACGGGCCTGATCGACGGGGTCTTCACGGGCTCCAGTGCGATCGCCGACTTCAAGCTCGACGAGGTCGCCAACAGCTACACCATCGGCGCGCCGCTCGGCCGGATCTCCTTCTACGTCGTCATGAACCAGGCTCGCTACGACGGGTTGTCGGCCGTCGCCAAAGCGGCCATCGACGCCAACAGCGGCCGCGGTCTGTCGAAGAGCGCCGAGGACGCCTGGCACGCCAAGGGCCGCAAGGCCATCGCGGATGCGAAGGCGGCCGGCAACAACACCGTGATCGAGTTGAGCGCGGAGCAGGCCAGAGCGTTCGCCGATATCACCCTCGCCGTCACCGACAAGGTCATCGCCAGTCTCGGCGCCGAGAGCGTGCTGGCCGCGATGCAGGGCAAGTAACGACGATGCAGCGGCGCTAGTCCCCGATGCTCGTCGTGCGGCGGGTCGCGGACCGGCTGATCGGCCTGTCCGCGATCGTCGGATCGCTCGGGCTCCTGTTCGAGGTGCTAGTGATCCTCATCGACGTGATCGGGCGTGCCTTCGGGCAGCCCCTGCTCGGCTCCCAGGACCTCGTCACGATGACCATGGTGATCGTCGTCTTCGGCGGCATGGCGCTGTGCGGGCGCCAGGGCGGGCACATCGCCGTCGATCTCCTCGAACGCTACTTCCCGCGGTGGCTCAACCGGTCGATCGACGCCTTCGCCGCGCTGCTGGGCGCGGTCATCTTCCTGGCCATCGCCTGGGCCGTCTACGACAGCGCGCGGATCTCGGTGATGCTCAACCTCTCGACCAACCTGCTGAACCTGCCCAAAGCGTGGTTCCAGTGGGCACTGTGCGGCTTTGCCGTCCTGACGGCGGTGGGGATGACCCTGCGCTCGGTCGAACTCACCCTGGGCGCGGCGAACGTCGGCGAACACCCGGCCCGCGGTCGATGAGCCCCGCGGCCACCGGGCTGGTGGGGTTGGCGCTGCTGCTGGTGCTGCTGCTCGCCCGTATCCCGGTGGCCTT
>JBFJWO010000179.1:0-9524 GCA_041623575.1 Gammaproteobacteria bacterium | reverse complement strand
CCTAGCGCCTATCGCTGGGGCGGTTTCGTGTCCATCGACATGCTGCGCGACCTGCTGCCGAAGGCGGTGGGCGCGTTGCTGATGCTGGTGCTGCTGGGCGTGGCGCTGGCGGTACTGCTGGTCGGGCTGAAGTTCGGCCTCAAGCACGTCGACTCCGGCTGGTTGTTCTCGTCCTCCTCGCTCAAGCTGCCGCTGCAACTGGTCGGCGGCAAGCCGCTGGCGATCAAGCTCGCGTGGATGTACCTGTCGCTGCCGGTGGGGCTGGCGTTGCTGATCTCGGTGAACGTCGAATTGATGCTGAAGGCGCTGATCGGCGTGCTGCAACCGTCGGCGGAACTGCCCGACGACCCGGACCGGCAGTATGCGATGGAGGCCGAGTAGGTGCTGACGTGGTTCCTGCCGCTGTTCCTGCTGTTCCTGCTGATCGGCCTGCCGGTGTTCTTCGGCCTGCTGGCGGCCCCGGGGCTGCTGCTGTGGCTGAACGGCCAGGAGCGGGACCTGGCGTTGCTCTATCGCAACGTCTACAACGGCATGGACAGCTTCCCGCTGATGGCCATCCCGTTCTTCATGCTGGCCGGCGAACTGATGAACCGCGGCGGCATCACCCTGCGGCTGGTGGAGTTCGCGCAGGCCATGATGGGGCACCTGCGCGGCGGCCTGGCGCACGTCAACGTCCTGTCCTCGATGCTGTTCGCCGGCCTGTCGGGGTCGGCGGTGGCGGACACCTCGGCGCTCGGCTCGATGCTCATCCCGGCGATGGAGAAGAACGGCTACACGCGCAAGTTCGCCGCCGCGATCACCGCCGCCTCCTCGGTGATCGGCCCGATCATCCCGCCCTCGGGGATCATGATCATCTACGCCTACGTGATGGGCGAGAGCGTGGCGGCGCTGTTCCTGGCCGGCATCGTGCCCGGCATCCTGGTCGGCGTCGGGCTGATGCTGATGACCACCTGGATGGCCAAGGCGCACGACTTTCCCGCGGCCACCGCCAGGGCGACCTGGGGCGAGCGCGGCCAGGCCTCGCTCAAGGCGTTTTTCCCGCTGCTGACGCCGGTGATCATCCTGGGCGGCATCCTGAGCGGCGTGTTCACGCCGACCGAGGCCTCGGCGGTGGCGGCGTTCTACGCCCTGATCGTGAGCCTGTTCGTGCTCAAGTCGATGCGCGCCGGCGAGTTGCCGCAGGTGCTGACCAAGGCGGCGATGACCTCGTCGATCGTGTTGTTGCTGGTCGGCGCGGCGATGGCGTTCAAGACCGTCGTGAGCCTCAGCCACACGCCCGAGGCGCTGGCGGCGTTCATCCTGGGGCTGTCGGAGAACCCGCTGATCCTGCTGTTCCTGATCAACATCCTGCTGTTCATCGTCGGCATGTTCCTCGACGCCGGGCCGGCGATCATCATTCTCGGCCCCATCCTGGCACCGATCTTCGTCGATCTCGGCATCGACCCGGTGCACTTCGCGATGATCATGAGCGTCAACCTGACGGTCGGCCTCGCCACCCCGCCCATGGGGCTGGTGCTGTTCGTGGCCTCGTCGGTGTCGGGTGAGCGCGTGGAGACCATCTCGCGCGCCATCCTGCCGTTCCTCGCCGTCGAGGTGGTGGTGATCTTCCTGATCACGTTCGTGCCGGCGATATCGCTGACCATTCCGCGGCTGGCCGGGTTCCTGTGACCCGCGCCGGCCACCGCAGACATCCACGCGTAACCCCGAGGAGGATCCCATGAAACCCAAAACGCTGTTGACCACGCTCGCCACGGTGGCGGCGCTGGGACTCGCCGGCGCGCCCGCGCTGCACGCCGCGGATATCAATATCCGCGCGACCGCCAACTCCAACGAGAACGACGAGGACTACGACGGGCTGGTGGTGTTCAAGAACTACGTCGAGGCCGCCTCGAACGGCAAGATCGGCGTGGAGCTGTTCATCGGCACCCAGCTGTGCTCCAAGGGCGCGGAGTGCCTGCAGGGCATCGCCGACGGGTCGATCGACGTCTACATCTCGACCTCGGGCGGGGCGGCCGGCATCTTTCCCTACGTGCAGGTGCTCGACCTGCCGTACCTGATGTCGAGCGACCGGATAGCGGAGGCCGTGCTGGCCGGCGACTTCACCCGCAAGATGCGCGACATGGCGCTCGAGGACTCGGGCGGGCGCATTCGGCTCATGACCATCGGCAACACCGGCGGCTGGCGCAACTTCGCCAACACCAAGCGCCGCGTGCGCTCGCCGGCGGACATGAAGGGCCTGAAGATCCGCACCGTGGTCGCCGACCTGCCGCAGGAACTGGTCAAGGCCCTGGGTGCCTCGCCGACGCCGATTCCCTGGCCGGAACTGTTCACCTCTTTCCAGACCGGGGTGGTCGAAGGCTCGAAGAACGGCATCACCGACATCATGGGCATGAAGTTCCCCGACGCCGGCCTCAAGTACGTGACCCTCGACGGGCACGCCTACATGGGCGCGCTGTGGTGGATGTCCAACGACCGCTACCTGGCCCTGCCGATGGACCTGCGCCGCGTGGTGGTGGACGGTTTCTATCACCTGCAGCAGGCCACGTTCGCCTCGCCGAAACGCAAGTCCATCAAGGCCTACGAGGACTTCGTGAAGGTCGGCGGCGATCTCTACGTCCCGACCCCGGCCGAGAAGGCGCAGTTCAAGAAGGCGGCCGAACCGGTCTACGGCTGGTTCAAGGAGAACGTGCGGCGCGGGCCGGAGATCTTCGATGCCCTGACTGCCGCGGTCGCCGCCGTGGAAGCGGACATCGAGATGGGCGTCAAACGCGACCTGCAGTAGCGCAGCGGATGCCGGGGTCGCCGCCGCGTGCGGCGGCCCCGTTCAGCGGAACGGGTACAACCAGGCCTTGTAGTCGTCGATCAGCACGTGGGCATGCGCGATTTGCTCCGGCGTCATCTTCTTCACCACCTCGTCCTGGCTGATCGCCGCGTCCGGGTCGCCGCCGATCGCCGAGAGCACGTACCACGTGTAGGCGCGCACGAGGTCCCGCGCCGGCAACCCGCGGCCGACCTCGTAGTACCAGCCGACCCCGGACTGGGCACCCGGGTGCCCTTTGAGCGCGGCGCGCAGGTACCACTCGAACGCGCGCACGTCGTCGCGTTCGACGCCGAGGCCCATCGCGTACATCACGCCGATCAGTTCCTCGGCGTCGGCATTTCCCGAGCGCGCCGCGGGGCGCAGTTCGCGCATGGCTTCGCTGAAACGGTCGGCTTCCATCAGGTCGCGCGCGCGCTCGATGTCGGCCGTCGCCGGCGCGCCGAGCAGCAGCAGGCAGCAGAGGATCAGGCGTCTCATGGCGGCTGTCTCCGGATGGCGTTGCGCGCAGCATGCCTCGCCGCGGTGCTGACGGCAACGCAGGGCGCAGCGGCGCTGCCGCCGCCGGTCACCGAGGCCGATTTCCTGCCCTACAGCGAGGCGCGTGCCGAGGTCGGGCGGCTGCTGTTCTACGACCCGATCCTCTCCGGCAACCGCAACATCGCCTGCGGCACCTGCCACCACCACGACCTGCACGGCGCTGACGGACTCGCGCTCGGCATCGGCGAGGGCGGCCGGGGGGTCGGGCCGCGGCGCACCGCGGGCAGCGGCGCGGCGCGCATCGAGCGGCGGGTCCCGCGCAACGCCCCGGCGCTGTTCAACCTGGGCGCACGCGACGTGCGGCTGCTGTTCCACGACGGGCGGGTCGGCTTCTCCGAGGACTACGGCAACGGCTACGACTCGCCGGCCGAGGAGTGGCTGCCGGCGGGGCTCGAGTCGCTGCTCGCGGTGCAGGCACTGTTTCCGCTGGCTGCCGAGACCGAGATGGCGGGCAATCCGGAGGAGAACGAGGTCGCCGGTGCGGTCTACGACCGCATCGACAACGTCTGGCCGATCCTCGCCGCGCGCGTGCGCTCGATCGGGGAGTACGTGGATAGGCTCGCGGTCGCGTTCGAGGACGTAACGCGGGCCGAGGACATCACCATCGTGCACATCGCGAATGCCATCGCCGACTTCGTCAACGCCGAGTGGCGGAGCTACGACAGCCGCTACGACCGCTACCTGGCCGGCGAGGCGACGCTCACGGCGGCCGAGTTGCGCGGTCTGCGGCTGTTCTTCGGCGAGGGCGGCTGCGCGCGTTGTCACGCCGGCAAGTGGCTGACCGACCAGCGCTTCCACGCGTTGGCATTGCCGCAGTTCGGTCCCGGGCGAACCCGGCGCTTCGACCCGCATGCGCGCGATGTCGGGCGCATGGCCGAGTCCGATCGCCTGGAGGACGCCTACCGCTTCCGCACACCGGCGTTGCGCAACGTCGCGCTCACCGCACCCTACGGGCACAACGGTGCCTACGGCACGCTCGACGGTATCGTGCGCCACCACCTCTCGCCGCGCGCCGCGCTTGCTGCCTGGACGCCGGCGGAGGTCGAGTTGCCGCGCGCGGACTGGCTGGCGGCGAGTGACTTCGTGGTGCTCGACGACGCGCGCGAGCAGGCGCGGCTCGGCGCGCGCGTGGATCTCGCACCGCTGGCGCTGGGGGAGGCCGAGATAGGGGACCTGGTGGCCTTCCTGCACGCGCTCACCGGCGGGCGCAGCGTCGACGGTCGACTGGGCCGCCCGGCGCGGGTGCCCTCGGGTCTGCCGGTCGACTGACTCACACGGCGGGGGCGCTTGCGCGGTGTCCGGGAAGGGCCTAGGCTCAGCGCGTCTGTTCGCAAACGATCCGGCCGGTGCGCGGGAACCGCCGCTCGCCGCCCCGGACCGGGAAGGTCAGGACGATGTTGCGCACCGCCGAGACAGGGAAACGTAACGCTACCCCGGGGCGCGCCCGCCGCTCGCCCTTCGTCCCCCGCCAGCCGGAATCCGCCGTCCCCGTGCGCTCCGCGGGCCACGCACCCGGCGCGGCGTTGCAAGAGCGCAGCGCTAACGTCGCGGCGCAGCTCGATGCCCAGGTGGCCTCGGGCAAGTGCGCCTGTGGCGGTGGCTGCCCGCGCTGCCGCGGCGGCGCGCCCGGGCCCCAGGCGTTCGCCGCCGGGGCCGCGCGCGACCGCCACGAGGCGGAGGCCGACCGGGTCGCCGACCGGGTCGTGCGCATGCCGGGCGGCAGCCCGCGGCGCGCTCGCGCGCAGGCAAGCCGCGGCGATGCCGGGCCGTCGCGCGGCGGGCAGGCGCTCGATCGACACACGCGCACGTTCATGGAGTCGCGCTTCGGCTACGACTTCGGCGTGGTGCGCGTGCACACCGGCGCGGGGGCCGCCGCCGCGGCCGCCGCCGAGCACGCCCGCGCCTACACCCTGGGCGCCGACATCGTGTTCGCCGCCGGCGCGTACGCGCCGCACACCTTCGAGGGCCGCTGGCTGCTCGCGCACGAGTTGACCCACACCGTTCAGCAGGGCGCGGCACCCCGCGCCGCGGGGCCCACCATCGGCATCCTCGGCGGTGCCCCGCCGGGTATCCAGCGCGTGGGCGAGTGTGCCGGCAAGCCCAAGCCGCGGTGCTCCGGCAGCTGCGTGCACAGCTCGGGGATCGCGGGCTTCTGCACGTGGTCGGGCACGATCGCGAACGGCTGCATCTGCATCGCCCGGGATCAGCCCATGTTGCGCCAGGCCGAGCAGGTCCTGTTCGACCTGATCGTCGCCGCGTTGATCGTGGCCGGGATCGTGCTGACGGCCGCCGCGATCGCGGCGATCATCGCCTGCCTGTTGGGTCCGTGCGAGGTGGCAGCGCTGGTTGCCCTGGTCGGCTTCGCCGCGGCGATGATCATCATCGGCATCATCGAGGGTGCGGGCGGCGGCGAGGGCGGCGAGACCCCGATCGCCTGAGCCAGGGGGCGCTGCGGCGGGTCGGTGTGCGCCCCTCGGCGCGGTGCATCGCGACCCGTGCTCGATAGCTCACCGCCTCGCCGAGCCTAAACTGCCCGGTGAAGTCGGCCACACCCGAGTCGACCACGCCGTTGCTCATCCCGAGCGGCCACAATGCGGACGCAAACGCGGGTTGCCGGTGACCGGCGCACGCCGCAGCGCTAGCGCAGGTCTTCGCTGCCGAGGTGCTCGGTGCCGGCCGGGATCTCCAGGACGTTCGAGCGGCCGCGCGCCTGCGAAGCGGCGCGCACCTGCTTGTCGGGATCGTCGGCCACCGCGTCGAGGAACTGGCGCGCGAGCGGCGTCCCCTGTTTGCCGAGGCCCCAGGCCGCGATAACGCGTTCCCTGGTCTGCACGCCGTGCAGGAGGACCGTGCCGAGCTCACGCGTCGCCGGGTCTCCGCCGATCTCGCCGAGCGCGTGCGCCGCGGCCACACGGACCGACCCGTGTTCGTCCCCCAGCGCCGCTGCCAGCGCCGGCACCGCGGCCGGATCCCCGAGGCTGCCGAGTGCCGTCGCCGCGCGACTGCGCACCAGGGGGTCGGCGTCGCCGCGCAGCATCCGCACGAGGTCGTCCAGGGTCTGCGCGGAGCCGCCCCGGCCGGCCAGTCTCAACACCGCCTGGCTGCGGGTCCTGGCGTCGGGGTCTTGCAGACCGCCCGCGACGTCCCCGGCCGCGCCGTCGGCGACGACCGCGGCCGCCCCGGTTCCCGGGCCGAGCAACCACAGCTGCACCACGGCTCGTTCCCGTCCCTTGCGTTGCCGGTCATAGAACACCACGCGGCTGGTGTCGCCGAGCAGCCGCTCGAGCGCCTCCCACACGGGCACGCCGGTCAGCGATGCGCTGACGGTGGTGGCAAGCGTCCCGATCACGATGACCTCGAAACCGGCCTGCTCGCCGATGGCGGCCGCGACCTCGCCCAGCGGCGAGCCCTCTGCCCTCAGTGTCAGCAGGCCGCCCGCGACGTCGACACGCAAGAGAGCACTGCCTGCGTGCGCCGTTGTCACGGCCGGGCACAAGGCCGCGATCGCCAGGGTGCACAGCGCGATGGAGAGACGATGGAAGCGGGCGGCGGCGACCACGGAGCGCGGTGACCGGAGTCAGGCTCCGGGGCGAACCCCGGAGCCTGTTGGAGGCGCGCTTAGCGCTGCTTGGCCGGGCCGAGATTCTCCATCTCGGACATCGGCCTGAAGTTGCCCTTACCCCGCTGGCCGTTGATGGCCTGGGTGTTCATGGCGTACTGCAGCACCGAGTAGGCCACCGCGTCGGCGTTCACGTCGAGCGCCTTGAGGCTGATGTTGTCGAACGTGTCGCAGGCCAGGTGGTAGCAGGGATCGAACTGGTCGCCCGCCGTGCCACCCCAGATGGCCGCTTCCTCGTCGGTCTTGATGACCTCCGCACCGGTGAACAGGCCGCCGGCCGGGATGCCGACCGCGATGAACGGACCGTAGTCGGAGCGCCCGGAGAAATCCGTGCCCTTGAACGGTTCGCCGACCTGCCCGTAGTAGGACTCGAACAGCGCCTCGATCTGCGCCGAGCCTTCCGGCCCCGGGCCCGCGCCCACGCCGTCGGAATCGTCGCCGTCGTAGACGAAGAACACGTAGTTGGGCGAGCCGATCATGTCGAAGTTGAGGTACAAGGTGATGTCGTCCAACTCCTCCTGCGAGAGGTTGTTGACGTAGAAGGTCGAACCGACCAGCCCCGACTCCTCGGCGCCCCACCAGGCGAAGCGCACCTTGTTGCGCGGCTTGACCTTGGCCATCTGCAACGCCGTCTCGAGGATCGCCGCGCTGCCCGAGCCGTTGTCCTGGATGCCGGGCCCGGCGTTGACCGAGTCGAGGTGCGCGCCGGCCATGACCACGTTGCTCGGGTCGCCGTCCGGCGACTCGGCGAGCACGTTGTAGCTGATCGCCTGGCCGCGGAAGGTGTCGGTCCTCAGGCGCAGCACCAGCCCCGGGGTGGCGGCCAGTTGCTGGCCGACGTCCAGCGTCACCGAGGTGACGCCGATGTCGAGCGTGAAGGTGCTGCTCAGCGTGCCGTTGAGCGTGCCCGGGATGTTGTTGTAGATCACCACGCCCGAGGCACCGGCGCCCAACGCGTTGGTCGCCTTCAGCGCGAAAGTGCACGCGCCACGGCTGATCAGCGCGATGTTCCCGACCGGGAAGCCGGCGAAATCCGCCGCGTTGCAGCCGGTGATCACGGGCAGGGTGCTGACCGCGGCGGTGACGTCGCCGCTGCCGGAGTAGGACATGATGTTGGTGACGATGGGCCCGACGGGCGCCGGTGCGACCTGCTCCAGGACCGTCGGCGAGAGCGTGATGAAGGTCTGGAACTCGAACGGCTGCACGGTCACGTCGTAGCCGGCCTCGGTCAGCCGCTCGGCGACGTAGTCGACCGAAGCGTCGTAGCCGGGCGTGCCGGAGGTGCGGATGCCGTTGTTGGCGTCGGCATGCGCCTGGAAGGCGGCCTGATGCGAGCGCACACCGTCGAGGGTCACGCATTCGAGCAGTTTCTTGTGGGTGTTGTTGACCCGCGAATCGCAGGATTGGGGTCCGGCGTACAGCGTGCTGGACGCTGCAAGGCAGACGCCGGCGAGTGCCAGAGCGGCACCCACGTGTTTGTTAGGCATGAAAAATCCTCCTGGGAGTTGGCGATCTGCCGCTCTTCGGCCCTTGCGCTCTGCCATCGAGTGTGCCCCGACCCGATGCGCGCAAGGCCCTGGCGGCAGCCGGCAATATCCTTGGTGCCCGGCGCAAAGTCAAAGGAATTTCGTGGCGCCGCGCTGTCGGTGGGCGGGAGCCGCACTGCGCCCGGGATCGTGCGCAGCGACCCGGACCCGGCCCTGCGGGTGCGATCTTCGATGGCGCTCGCCCCTGCCGTGCTGCCCACCCGTTTGCCTCGCCGGGCGCCACCGGCTAGATTGCGTCGATCGGCCGCGCGCGGTGCTGGCCGGTCGCGTGCTGCCGCCACCGCTTCGCGCGGTCGCGGGCAAGGGGGATGCTGATGTCGAACCCGTTTCGGTCACCGGCGCGGCGCTGCCTCGGCGCCGCCGTCGTGCTGATCGCGAGCCTGGACGCGGCGGTCGCGGCCAACCCGCTGGTGGGTACCTGGCAGCCCGCTCGCGAGCAACCGAACCCCGAGTTCGCGGCCCGGGCAGGCGAACTCGGCGAGTTGCAGATCACCGCGACCCACATCGCGGCGTTCGGCGAAGCGCCGGTGGAATACGGCTACGTGCAGGACGGGCAGGTCTTCACCGTCACGGCCGTGGGCCCGAGGGCGACGCCCATCGACTTCCTGATGCCCGACCCGGATCGCCTGCTGATGCGCCTGCCGAACGACATGGAGATCCACTGGGAGCGCGTCGCGGCCGCTGCGCCGCCGCCCGTGTCGGAGAGCGGCGCCGGCGATGCTGCGCCGGGCGACCTCATCTCCGGCGTGATCGCCCTGGCGCTGCCGCACGCGGTGCCCACGCGCTACGAGGCGATGGACCAGAGTCTCGAGGACCTGCTGAACGACGGCTGGGCGATCACCCATGCCGCCGGCTCCGGTGGCGGCATGGGGCTGGTGCTCGAACGTGGCGGGCGCCATGTGCTGTGCGTGCTGGTCGGCGATCCGCAGGCGCGGAGCACGGGCCGCAGCGATTGCCGGCGGCTCAACTGAAGCACGCGCTCGTGAGCCTGGACATCGTG
>JBFJWO010000178.1:0-9556 GCA_041623575.1 Gammaproteobacteria bacterium | reverse complement strand
CATTCCGACGAACCCGAACAGGTTGCCGAACACGATCACCCCGACGATCACGCTGAGCGGGTGCAGGTTGGCGGCCTCGGCGATCACCGCCGGCACCACCAGCACGTTGTCGATCAACTGCGCGCCGACGATGACGCCGATCGCCGCCAGCAGCAGGGACGGGTCCATGCCGCCCTGGGCGATCGCGACGAACGCGGCCAGGACCATGGCCATCAGCGGCCCGACGTAGGGGATCAGGTTCAGCAGTCCCGTCAGCGCGCCGAGCAACAGCCACATGTCGAGCCCGATCAGCCCGAAGCCGAGCGCGGTCATCGAGGCCATCAGCACCGACTGCAGCAGCACGCCGCGCACGTACTGCTGCAACTGGCGCGAGACCCGGTAGTAGATCAGCCAGGCGAGTTCGAAGCGCGCGTTGGAAACGAAGCTCATCAGCTGGTTGCGCAGCGCCCGGTAGTCGACCAGCAGGAAGTAGGTGAACAACGGCACCAGCAGCAGGATCACCGTGAGCTGCACGAAGCGCCCCGAGAAGCCCAGCAGCACGTCCTTGCCCAGGTTGCCCGAGTAGCTCGAGAACATCTCGAAGAACTGGCCGTCGACCGGGGGCAGCTGGGAGTGCGCGTGCAGCCACCCCGTCAGGCGCTGGAAATAGCCGTTGACCGTGTCGACCACGCCCGGCAGACGCTGCTGCAGGGCGGCGAGCTGGTCGAACAGCTGCGGGGCGATCAGCGCCAGCATGATCAGGCCCGCCAGCAGCACCAGCAGCAGCGCCAGCAGCACCGCCGGGGTGCGCGCCATGCCCCAGTGGCCGAGCCGGTTGACCAGCGGCGCCAGCAGGGTGTAGAGCGCCACCGACACGATCAGCGGCACCAGCAACGGCGCCAGCAGCCACACGGTGAGCGCGACGCACGCCACCACGACCGCGAACACCAGGTATACGCGCACCCCGGGGGAATCGGGCAGCAGCTGGCCGAGCACGGTCAGGCGTTGCCGCGCTGCGAGAGCATTTCGTTGGCGTGGCGCAGGCGTGCGGCGATCACCCGCGCGAGGTTGAGCGCGAAACGCCCGCCGAGCACCGGCGAACGCTCCATCCACTCCTCGATGTCGGCGCGCAGCAGGAACACCAGGCGAGTGGGCTCGAGCGCGACCGCATCGGCCGTGCGCGGCTCGTCGATGGCCAGCGCGATCTCGCCGAAAAAGTCACCGACGCTGAGCCGCGCCAGTTCGACATCCCCCGAGCGGATGCTGACCAGGCCGCTGTGGATCAGCACGGCCCCGGCGCCGCGCTCGCCGGTGCTGAAGATCCGCTCGTCCGAGGCGTAGTCGCGGGCGTGCATATTGGCCACCAGCCGGCGCACCTCGCGCTGCGGCACGCCGTCGAACAAGGGCGTCGCGGTGAGCAGCGCCGCCAACTGGTCGCGCAGCGAATGGGGCTTGCGGAACAGGTTGGCCCAGATCGGGTCGCTCATGGCAGCGGCACGCCCTCCCGGCGCAGCATGTGGCTCAATGCGATCAGCGGCAGCCCCACCAGCGCGCTTGAGTCGGGGCCGCGCGTGGTCTCGAGCAGCGTCACCCCGAGCGCTTCGGACTTGATGGCCCCGGCGCAGTCGAACGGGCGCTCGGCGCGCAGGTAGCGCTCGATCTCGCCGTCGTCGAGGTCGCGGAACTTCAGGGCGAAGGCCACGCACTCGCGCTGCGCGGCGCCGCTGGCCGTGTTCAGCAGGCACACGCCGGTGTGGAAGGTCCGCCATTGCCCCGAGGCGGCCCGCAACTGCTCGCGCGCCGCGGCCAGGTTGCCCGGCTTGCCGAGGATCGCTCCGCCGCCGTCCACCGTCTGGTCGGAGCCGATGACCAGCGCGTCGGGGTGGCGGGTGGCGCAGGCCCGCGCCTTGGCCTCCGCCAGCCGCACCGCCATTGCCGGGGCGATCTCGCCCGCCAGCGCCTGCTCGTCCACCGCCGGGGCGTCGGTGGTGAAAGCCAGCCCGAGCCTCGCCAGCAGCGCCTTGCGGTAAGGCGATGTCGAGGCCAGCACCAGCGGCGGGTGCCGGCGCCCGGCGGTCTCTGAGGATTGGACGGCCACACTATGTCTCTACTAAAATGCCGGGTTTTGCAGCAGCGCGCCGGCGGGGGCGGGCGCCAGGGGCCCGGTCGCGGCGGACGCCCGGTTTGTATCACACGCTCCTGCAAAAGAACACGATTCGGATCGACCACGTGAGCAGCGACTTCAGCGAAGCGATCGACTACCGCCAGGCCGCGCTCGACGCTCGCCGGATGGCCGGCGTCGTGCCCCTGGTGCGCTTCGAGCGGGTGGTGCAGGTGGCGGCGGACGCCGACGGGGACGTCGACGTGGCGCTGCGCTTCGAGCGCGACGCGGCCGGACGCAACCTGGTGAGGGGTCGGCTGCGGGCGGATATCGCGCTGGTCTGCCAGCGCTGCCTCGAGCCCATGCGCCACGCGCTGGACACGAGCTTTCGCGTCGCCGTGGTGGCGGACGATCGCGAGGCCGGCGGCCTGCCGCCGGACCTCGAAGCGTGGGTGGTGCCGGACCGCCACCTCGATGCGTTGCCGTTGCTCGAGGACGAGTTGCTGCTGTCGCTGCCCATCGTGGCGCGCCACGAGGGCGAGGAATGTCGCGCGCCGGCGGTGGCGCCGGGCACCAGCGCGACCAGTGAGGATACGCGGGGCGAGAGCCCCTTCGCAGTGTTGCGAGAACTGAATTCAGGCAAGACACCGGAGAACCATTGATATGGCCGTTCAACAAAGACGTAAGACACCTTCGCGTCGGGGCATGCGCCGCGCGCACGATGCGCTGGCCGGCCCGGCGCTGTCCATCGATGCCACCAGCGGCGAGGTGCATCGCCGCCACCACGTGACCGCGGACGGCTTCTACCGCGGGCGCAAGGTGGTCAACACCGCCCAGGAGGACGAGGACTAGGCGACGCCGACGGGGCCGGGCCCGCGTCCGCAGTGGGGGCAAAGTCGTTTACACTGCGCACATGAACCGGCCCGTCACTATTGCCCTGGACGCCGCGGGGGGTGATCACGGCCCGGGCGTCGTGATCCCGGCGGCGCTCGCAGTGCTGCGCGAGCACGACGTGCACCTGATCCTGGTCGGTGACGAGGCCGCGATCCGCAACGAGCTCGGCGACGCTCACGACCCGCGCATCAGCATCCGCCACGCCTCCCAACGCGTGGAGATGAACGAGCCGCCCGCCCAGGCGCTGCGCAAGAAAAAAGACTCCTCCATGCGCGTGGCCATCAACCTGGTCAAGGAGGATGCCGCCGATGCCTGCGTCAGCGCCGGCAACACCGGTGCGCTGATGGCCACCGCCCGCTACGTGCTGAAGACCCTGCCCGGCATCGACCGCCCGGCGATCATCACCAAGATCCCTTCGCTCGGCGGGCACACGCACATGCTGGACCTCGGCGCCAACGTCGACTGCACCGCCGAGCACCTGTTCCAGTTCGCGGTGATGGGTGCGATCCTCGCCGAGGCGGTGGACAACAAGCCCGACCCGCGCGTCGGGCTGCTCAACATCGGCGAGGAGGACATCAAGGGCAACGAGCAGGTCAAGGAGGCCGGCGCGCTGCTCGAGCATAGCGACCTCAACTACATCGGCTACGTCGAGGGCGACGACATCTACGGCACGCGCGTCGACGTGGTGGTGACCGACGGGTTCGTGGGCAACGTCTCGCTCAAGACCAGCGAAGGGGTGGCGCGGATGATCAAGCACTACCTGCGCGAGGCCTTTCATCGCACCCTGGTGACGCGCCTCGCCGGGTTGATCGCCAAGCCGGTGCTCAAGCGCGTGCAGGCGATGATCGACCCGCGCAGCTACAACGGCGCGAGCCTGCTCGGTCTGCAGGGCATCGTCATCAAGAGCCACGGCGGGGCCGACGCGGTGGCCTTCGCCAACGCGGTCGAGATCGCCATCGTCGAGGTCGCCAACGACGTGCCCAACCGCATCAAGAGCCATCTCGCGAAACAGTTCGAGACCCGGCAGCTGGCATGATCTATTCGCGTATAGCCGGCACCGGGAGTTTCCTGCCCGAGAAAGTGCTGACCAACGACGATCTCGCGAAACTGGTCGACACCAGCGACGAGTGGATCCGCGGGCGCACCGGCATCCGCAAGCGCCACATCGCCGCCGACGACGAGAGCACCTGCGACCTGGCGGAAGCCGCGTCGCGCCGGGCCATGGATGCCGCCGCGGTCACGGCCCGCGATATCGACCTCATCGTCGTCGCCACCACCACCGCCGACCGCGTCTTCCCGAGCACCGCCTGCCTGTTGCAGAGCCGTCTCGGCAGCCAGGGCTGTACGGCCTTCGACGTCCAGGCGGTGTGTACCGGTTTCGTGTACGCACTCGGGGTCGCGGACAATTTCATCCGCGCCGGGCAGGCCGGTTGCGCGCTGGTGGTGGGCGCGGAGACGTTCTCGCGCATCATCGACTGGACCGATCGCAGCACCTGCGTGCTGTTCGGCGACGGTGCCGGGGCGGTGATCCTGCAGCGCAGCGAGGAACCCGGTATCCTGTCGACGCACCTGCACGCCAACGGCGACTATGCCGAGTTGCTGCACGTCCCGAGCGGGGTGTCGCAGCGCTACGACGAGGTCCTGCAGGGCAGCGCCTACGTCGAGATGCGCGGCAACGAAGTGTTCAAGATGGCGGTGCGCACCCTGGGGCGCATCGTCAACGAAACGCTGGCGGCCAACGGATTGGAAAAATCCGACATCGACTGGCTGGTCCCGCACCAGGCCAACATCCGAATCATCGAGGCCACCGCATGCCGCCTGAACATGTCGATGGAACGCGTGGTGGTCACCGTGGACGAACACGGCAACACCTCGGCCGCGTCGGTTCCGCTGGCGCTCGACACGGCGGTGCGCGACGGTCGCATCAAACGTGGCGAGACGCTGCTGCTGGAAGCCTTTGGCGGTGGGTTTACCTGGGGGTCCGCACTCCTAAAATACTAACAATATCAGTAAGAAACGGTCAGTTATTAACGTAAGAAATCATCAATGAGCAAATCCCTACCGCAACCGGTGGACGTGTTGATCGTCGACGACCACGAGATCGTGCGCCTCGGCATACGGCGCCTGCTCGAGGAGTCGGGCTTCACGGTCGCCGCGGTCGACAGCGGGGAATCGGCGCTGCGCGCGCTGAGCGACAGCTACCGCCCGCGCGTCGTGCTGATGGACATTCACATGCCCGGCATGGGCGGCCTGGAGGCCACCCAACGACTGCTGCAGCGCTACCCGGGGCTGCGGATCATCATCCTGACCGCCACCTCCGAGGGACCGATGCCGCGTGCGCTGCTGAAGGCCGGCGCCAGCGGCTATATCACCAAGGGGTGTTCGATAACCGAGAGGACCGAAGCCATCCGGCGCGTGCGCGCGGGTGAGAAGTACATCAGCTCCCAGGTCGCGCAGTACCTGGCGTTGAGCCTGCTCGACGGCGACAGCGACTCGCCTTTCGATGCGCTGTCGAGTCGCGAGTTGCAGTTCGTGGTCCTGATCAGCCAGGGCCTCGCCACCGCGCAGATCGCCGAGACCATGTGCGTGAGCCCGAAAACCGTCAGCACCTATCGCATGCGGGTGATGCAGAAACTCAGCCTCTCGGGCGATGCCGAACTGGTGCGTCTCGCGCTGGAGCACGGGGTCGCCGATCGGGTATGAGCGGCGCCGGCCCGACGGCCTTCGACCCCGGCTGCCGGCGCTGCCCGCGCCTGGCGGCGTTTCTCGACAGCAGCCGCGAGCGCTTTCCCGACTACCACAGTGCGCCGGTGGCCCCGTTCGGCGAGCGCGGGGCGCAACTGCTCATCGTCGGGCTGGCGCCGGGATTGCACGGCGCCAACGCCAGCGGGCGCCCGTTCACCGGCGACTACGCCGGGATCCTGCTCTACCAGACTTTGCACGCCTTCGGCTTCGCGAGCGCGCCGCAGTCGCGCCACCGCGACGACGGGTTGCGCCTGATCGACTGCCGAGTGACCAACGCGGTCAAGTGCGTGCCGCCGCAGAACAAGCCGGTGGGCGCCGAGATCGACGCCTGCAATGCCTACCTCGCCGCGGAATTGACCGAGGGAGCGCGCGTCATCCTGGCGCTCGGCGGCATCGCGCACCGGGCGGTGTTGAAAGCGCTCGGGCTCAGACAGAACGCGTTCCGCTTCGCGCACAACGCCGCGCACCGGCTGCCGGGCTCGGCGACGTTGCTGGACTCCTACCACTGCAGCCGGTACAACACCCAGACCCGCCGCCTGACCGAGCCGATGTTTCACGAAGTCTTCGCGCACGCGCGGGCGCTGCTCGACGAGCCGGCGACCGCCTGAGGCGCCCGCCGCCATGCCCGAGCCCGAACCGTTCGACGCGAGCGCCTATCTCAAGCAGGTCAGCACCCGACCGGGTGTCTACCGCCTGCTCGACTCGCGCGCCGATATTCTCTACGTGGGCAAGGCGCGCAACCTGCGCAAGCGCCTGTCGAGCCACTTTCGCCGCTCCGCCAGCTCGGCCAAGTCCGATGCCATGATGCGACGGGTCGCCGGGGTCGAGGTCACCGTGACCAACACCGAGGCCGAGGCGCTGCTGCTCGAGAACCACCTGATCAAGGAACACCGCCCGCGCTACAACGTGGTGCTGCGCGACGACAAGAGCTACCCGTACATCTACCTCGACGACGGGCACGAGTACCCGCGGCTGACCTTCCACCGCGGCGCCAAGAGCGGCAAGGGGCGCTATTTCGGTCCGTACCCGAGCGCCGGTGCGGTGCGAGAGACGCTGCACGCGTTGCAGACACTGTTCATGGTGCGCCAGTGCGAGGACGCGTTCTTCCGCAATCGCAACCGACCCTGCCTGCAGTACCAGATCAACAACTGCAGCGCGCCTTGCGTCGGGTACGTCGAAGCCGAGACCTACGCCCAGGACGTCGAGCACACCATCATGTTCCTGGAGGGGCGCGACTCGCAGATCATCGAGACCCTGGGCGCGCAGATGGACGCCGCGGCGGGCGAGCTCAACTACGAGTACGCGGCACGGCTGCGCGACCGTATCGCCCAGCTGCAACGCATCAACGCGCGCAACTACATGCGTGCCGAACGCGGCAAGCTCGACATCATCGCCTGTCACAAGCAGGGCGGTCAGGCCTGCGTGCAGGTGTTCTTCATCCGTGACGGTCGCAACCTGGGCAACAAGGCGTTCTTCCCGTCCATGCCGCCCGGAGCCAGCAACGGCGAGATCCTCTACGCGTTCATCACGCAGTATTACCTGCGCCGCGAGCCGCCGCACGAACTGCTGCTCTCGCACGCCGTCGACGACGACGAACTGGTGGCGGATGCGCTTTCCGAGCGCGCCGGGCGCCGGGTGAGCCTGTCTCACCGATTGCGCGGGGAACGCGCGCGCTGGCTGCGCACGGCGCGGGAGAACGCCGAGATCGCCCTGCGCTCGCGGCTCGCTTCGCGCGCGGGCACCCGGATGCGGCTGGCCGCGCTGGCCGACACGCTGGGCCTCGAGGACCTGCCGCAACGGATCGAGTGCTTCGACATCAGTCACACGCGCGGTGAGGGCACCGTGGCTTCCTGCGTGGTGTTCGACCGCGAGGGCGCTGCCAGACAGTCCTACCGGCGTTTCAACATCCGGGACATCGAGCCGGGCGACGACTACGCGGCGATGGAGCAGGCCGTGCGCCGACGCTACACGCGGATGCTGAAGGAGGGTGCCGAGTTGCCGGAAGTGATCCTGATCGACGGCGGCAAGGGCCAACTCGGCAAGGCGCTCGAGGTCATGGAGGAGCTTCAAGTCGACGGGCCGGTGCTGCTCGGCGTTGCCAAGGGGCTCGGGCGCAAGGCCGGGCTGGAGACCCTGCACCGCGCCGGGGGGCTGGCGCCGCTGCATCTCGCCGAGGACTCGCCCGCCCTGCACCTCGTGCAGGAGATCCGCGACGAGGCGCACCGCTTCGCGATCTTCGGCCACCGCCGCCAGCGCGGCAAGACGCGCCAGCGTTCCGCACTGGAGGACATCCCCGGCCTCGGGCCGAAGCGGCGCCAGCAGCTGTACCGCCATTTCGGCGGCCTGCAGGGGGTCAAGCGCGCCGGCGTGGAGGACCTGGCCGGCGTGACCGGCATCAGCCGCCACCTCGCCCAGCAGATCTACGATCACTACCACGAAACCGAAACGCCGGCCGGGGAGGGCGCGTGACGCTCACCATTCCGACCATACTGACGCTGTTCCGCATCGCGCTGCTGCCGGTGGTGGTGGTGCTGTTCCTGCTGCCCTACGACTGGGTCCGCCCGGCCTGCGCGGTGATCTTCGCGATCGCGGGTATCACCGACTGGCTCGACGGCTACCTCGCCCGGCGCCTCAACCAGACCTCGCGGTTCGGCGCCTTTCTCGACCCCGTTGCCGACAAGCTGCTGGTCGCCGTGGCGCTGATCCTGCTGGTTTCCGACGACCCGCGCGCCTGGGTGTCGATCCCGGCCATGATCATCGTCGGGCGCGAGATCCTGGTCTCGGCGCTGCGCGAGTGGATGGCCGAGGTGGGTGCCGGCGCCCGGGTGGCGGTTTCCATGATCGGCAAGGTGAAGACCACGGCGCAGTTGTTCGCGGTGTTCTTCATGCTCTACGCCCAGCCGCTGCTGGGCCTGCCGGTCTACCGGATCGGCCTGGTGCTGCTGCAGGTGGCGGCCTTCCTGACCATCGTCTCGATGATCTCCTACCTGCGCGCCGCGCTGCGGGCGCAACCGCAGGATTGACCGGCCCGGGAGCGGGACCCGCGGCGGTGCCTTGGGGCGTTGACCTCGTCGAAACCTGCCCATAAAATACCGCGCTCAGGCGGGAATAGCTCAGTTGGTAGAGCGCAACCTTGCCAAGGTTGAGGTCGCCGGTTCGAACCCGGTTTCCCGCTCCAGAACAACCCCGGCGCGACCGGGGTTTTTTGTTCGATGGCACGCGAATCATGGGTGAGCGCCGCCTGGTTCCGTCGCGTCCGGCTGAGTGGCAGAGTGGTTATGCAGCGGCCTGCAAAGCCGTGTACGCCGGTTCGATTCCGACCTCAGCCTCCACCCCTTCACTCGCCCCCCCGCCGCTCGACGCGGCCCCCGAACGTTCTGCGGCCCGGATGGCGGAATTGGTAGACGCAAGGGACTTAAAATCCCTCGGGAGTAATCCCATCCCGGTTCGAGTCCGGGCCCGGGCACCAATAAAAACAAGAAGTTATGGGAACGCTTGCTCAAGTAGCCGTATAATCCCTTCGTCAGCGGTACACTCCCGGTACACCTGCGAAGGGCGACGTCTGTGGCGACCATCACCAAGACCCCGGCGAAGACCTGGAAAGCGATCATCCGCAAGCGCGGTTGGCCGGTCACGATCAAGACCTTCCGCACCAAGAAGGACGCGACAGACTGGGCGCGTCGCACCGAGGACGAGATGGTGCGCGGCGTCTACGTCGACCGTGCCGATGCCGGACACCTGCTGCTCGCACGCGCGCTAGATCGCTACCTGGCCGAAGTCTCGCCCACCAAGAAGCCCAGCACGGCCAAGGCGGAGCAGCTCAAGGCCGCGCGCCTG
>JBFJWO010000177.1:0-9579 GCA_041623575.1 Gammaproteobacteria bacterium | reverse complement strand
TCAACGCGCGCGGCGCGGGGCGTTGACTCAGCGCTTGCCGAGCAGCTTGATCGCCCTTTCCAGGCTGTTGCGCATGCGCCGGAACGAGTTCGCCATGACCGCCACTTCGTCCTTGCCGTGGATGTCGAAATCGGGAGCCTCGCGATCGCCCTTGCTGAGCGCGTCGGCGATGGTCGCCACCTGCCGGATACGCTTGATGACCAGGTTGTGCAGGATGACGTTGAGGGCGATGAGAATGGCGACGAAGATCGCGAGCAGGCTGCCCATGAACACGGCGAACGCCTCGCGCGCGTTCTGCAGCGGCACGGACATCGGCACCGATACGATTTGCGCGCCGACGATCTCGTCGAGTTGCCAGCCGAACCCGCGCTGCGTGCCGTATTTCACCAGCATGGACCGGGGTGCCGCCTCGGGCGTGCTGTGGCAGGCAAGGCAGGCGGGGTTGGAGATGCGGATCGGGCGGGCGATGTAGAGCGACTCGCCGAGCAGCGTATTGCGCACACCCACCAGTTCTCCGCGCGTGTCGCCGGTGCGGAACTGCTGCACGATCTGTACTTCCCAGCCGGTCGCCTGGTCGCGCGGGTTGGTCGGGTTGAGCGTCGCTTCCTTGTAGAAATACTCGCCGTGAGTGCCGCGCAGCTTGTCGAGTGCCTGGGTCGCGGCATACGCGGGCACGCTCTGCGGGTGGAACACGTCCGCCATCTGCGGAGCCAGCAGCGGGCGGATCTCCTCGATGGTGTAGCCGCGCACCGCGAGCGCGGCCTCCATCATCAACCCCGCCGTCTGCAGGACTTCGCGCTCGGCGTTGCGACGCAGGGTTTCGTAGGACACGGCGCCGGTCCCGGCGAAGCCGATCAACAGCACCAGGCTGATGACCAGGTTGAACTTGGCGGCCAGCCTCATTGCGCGACGCTCCTCAGGGTTGCAGTTCGTTCACTTTGCGCATGAAAGCCAGGCGCTCGTCGGCATCGGGTAACTCGCCGGCCAGCGCATCGAACAGTTGCTTTCGATCGGCGGCGCGTTCGGCGGCACGGGCCACGACCACGGTGGCGATCGGCCCGATGTGCTCGGCGAGTTCCCGCTCGAGGTACTGCAGCAGGTCGGTGGAAAATCTGCGCGCCACGTAGGTCTTTTGTCCTGGTCGGGTCCCTCGGCTGGGCCCCGCCCTTGTCGTTATGCGGTGATTATAGTAGCCGCACAGCCCGGAAACGAGGAAAAGTCGCCAAGCGCGGGCCCGGCGCACTGTCACGCAGCGGGTGTTTCGCGGTGGCGATATCCAGCGCCGAAAACGGCCTCGCGCGGCGCCGCGCTGGCGGCGGAGAAACCGCGTGCTGAAACGGTGATCGCTTGCGTTCCGGGCGGCTTCGGACTTGGGTGTGGTGGCGTCGCTGCGCCGCGAACCAGGCCTCGCAGGACGACTCGCGAGCGCGACGGGGTGCTGGCCGCGGGCGAAATCGGTGACGGCTTTGCCGCGGGTTCGGGTCGGGATCCGACTGTGTGTGGCGCGCGACGGCGCCCGGGGAGTGGCGGGGCGTCCCTGCCCCGCGCCGAGTCGCCAGTGATTAGTGATGAACGCGCGTGATCCGTACCACCGCCACCGGGTTGCGCCAGTCGTAGGCCGCGGCCGCCAGGTCGCCGATGCCGTGGATGCCCGCATGCACGTGCACGTACCCCTCGCCGCCTTCCTCGGGCGACGGCCCGGCGCCGCCGCACACCGGCCCGGGGATGTTCACGCACATCTCGTCGTTGGGCTCGCTACCCGCATCGTAGGCCAGCACGCGGTAGGTCACGCTGCCGTGGCGCGGCGCCCTGACATGGTTGAGGCTCATGAACGCGTCGTTGGTCGGGATCAGCATGCCGGCCAGGCTGAGGTACCGTGCGTGCCCGGCGGGCACGGAGACCGTGGCGCTGGCGCCCGGCACGAGCAACGCGCCGGTGCTGGCGATGCCGGCGACCCGCGGGTCGGCTTCGAGGCGCTCCTGCAGCGGATCGGTGTTGCCGCCTTCGGCCAGCGTCGCGATGTCCGCACCGGCTTCGGCGCCGAGTTCGAACAGTCGCACGCCGCCGCGGTGGCTGGCCACGAGGATGGGTGTGAAGGTCTGGCCGCGCGTCACGTTGGTGATCGTCACCTCGTAGCCGCCGTCGCCGGCCGACACCGGCGCCGGGGCGCTCAACAGTGCTACCAGCGGCAGCACGGCACACAGGGATGTACGGTTCATCGGGAACTCCTTGGTTTCGGGGATGCCGGCGCGTTGCCGGCGGGAAGGCCGGCGGCGTTGGGCGCGCCGACCCGCTCCGTCGAGCGCGTTCAGGCTAGGTCGGCGCCGTCACGCCCGCGTCACCGATTGATCACGAATGTGTCACGCCGGCCGCGAACGGGCCGGGCGCGTCGGCCATGCTCCGCCTCAGGCGGCCTGGTCGGTCAACGGCAGGCGGAAGTCGAACTCGGTGCCCTGGTCGGCACGGCTGTGCACGGACAGCTTCTGGCCGTGCAACTCGACGATGCGCCAGGCGATGGCGAGGCCCAGCCCGCCCGGGCCGGTGTGCCCCTTCTCGTCGCCGATGCGGTAGAAACGCTCGAACACGAAAGGCAGGTCGACCGCCGGGATGCCGCGCCCGGTGTCGATCACGCGGATCGTCGCGGCCTGGGCCTCGGGGCTGACGACCACCCGCACTTCTCCCCCGTGCGGGGTGTGGCGCAAGGCGTTCTCGATGAGGTTGTCGAGCACGCGCTCGATCATCGCGATATCGGCGTGGGCGAACAGCGAGCGGCTGGCGCACTCGGCGTGCAGCGAAACGCCGGCGCGCTCGGCGCGGAGCTGGAACTTCTGCACCACGTCGTGCACCAGCTCGGTCAGCGAGAACGGCTCGGTGTGCGGCTGGGCGGCCAGCGATTCCAGTCGCGCCAGCTCGAACAGCTCGTCGATGAGCCGCCCGAGCTGGGCGGCGTGCCGGGTGGCGGTGGCGAGGTAGGCGCGCTGCTGCTCGTCGCTGAGCTGCTCCTGCTTCACCTGCAACGTCTCCAGGTATCCCTGCAGCGAGGCGAGCGGCGTGCGCAGGTCGTGCGAGACGTTGGCCACCAGTTCGCGGCGTTGCGCGTCGGTGTGGCGCAGGGCCTCGACCTGGGCGCGGATCCGTGCGGCCATGGCGATGAAGGTCCGGCTCAGGCGGTCGATCTCGTCCTGCCCCCGCGGGCGCGGCGCCGGCAGTGCCACCGGCTCGCTGAAATCGCTTTCCTCGAACCGGTCCATGGCCTGGCTGAGGGACGTCAGTCGACGGGTCAGCAGCGCGAACACGATGAGGCTGGTCAACAGTCCGAAGAGCAGGGCCGCGGCGACCCCGAACGTGCTCAATCCGAGGATGTAGCTCGTGTCGAGCATCTGGCTGATCCCTTCCATCTGCTCGCTGCCGAGGATCGCGTAGATGTAGCCCCGGCGCTCGCCGTCGATCTCGATCGGCGCGGCGGAGAACACCTTGCGCGCGCCGCCCGAGCGCGGGTCTTCGCCCAGTATGGGCAACGCGAGCGTGCCGCTCAGGAACTGCTCGATCGGTTCGGTGGCGACGGTCGGACGCTGCAGGCGGTCGCGTGCGCCGGAGTAGGCCAGCACTCGCCCGCCGGCGTCCAGCAGGTAGAGTTCAACGCTCGGATTGATGACCATGAGCATGTGGAACACGTCCTCGAGCGCGGCATGGTCCAAGGCGCGGCGGGTGTTGAGCTGTTTCTCGCGTACCACGTAGGCGGCGAGATCGCGGTTCAGCCGCTGGCTGACCTCCTGCTGGTACAGGTGCGCGGAATAGACGCTGATCGCGAGGAAAACGCCGCCGATGGCACAGAACAGCGTCGCCAGCACCAGCGCCAGCTTGGTGTAGAGGCTGCGCATCGCGCCGCTCAGCGCCCGGCGGGCGGCTGCTCCGCGCTCAGGCAGTAGCCGACGCCCCACACGGTGCGGATGTAGCAGGGATTGCCCGGGTCGCGCTCGAGCTTGGCGCGCAGGCGGTTGATGTGCGAGTTCACGGTGTGCTCGTAGCCGTTGTACCCGTAGCCCCAGACCTGGTCGAGCAGTTGTGCGCGCGAGAACACCCGCCCCGGGTGCCTGGCGAAATGCCACAGCAGGTCGAACTCGCGCGCGGTGAGGTCGACAGGGTTGCCACCGGCCTGCACGTGACGCTTGCGCGCGTCGATGTGAAGGTCGTGCACGGTGATGGTGTCGCCGTCGTCGGGCGTGCCACCGGCGCTGCGCTCAACGCGGCGCAGGATCGCTTTTACGCGCGCCACCAGTTCGGCGATGCTGAACGGCTTGGTCAGGTAGTCGTCGGCACCGATCTCGAGACCGAGCACGCGGTCGAGCTCCGAGGATTTCGCCGTGAGCATCAGGATCGGTGTGTCCACCGACTGCGCGCGCAGGCGCTTGCACACCTCGAGGCCGTCGATGTCCGGCAGCATCAGGTCGAGGATGATGATGTCGTAGGCGCCGCTCTGCGCCAGGCGCAGGCCGCTGCCGCCGTCGGCTGCGGTGTCGACCCGCGGCGACACATCACGCAAATGCAACTCGAGCAGATGGGCGATGTCGCGGTTGTCCTCGATTACCAGCGCTTTACGGGTCATGGGCTCGGGTCCACACCGGGCGCACCAGGAAAACCTCGCGCCGCCCGGCACCGGCGCGAATCTAGCGCCTCGCCGTCACGAAAGTATCACGCGGGCGCCCACGCGATGCTCGCGCACCGACGCCCGGGACTCAGTTGGTCTTGGTCTGCTGGTCGCTGCTCAGCTGCTCGAGCTTCTTCAGCACGCGATCGGCCCGCGCGATGCTGCTCTTGAGCTCCTCGTTGGCCGGATCCAGGCGCAACGCGGCCGCCCAGGTGGCGCGCGCGCCCTTGACGTCGCCCTGGGTATACAGCTGGCGCCCGTCCTCCAGCCCCTTGCTGACGCGTTGTTCGATGCGCCGGTCCAGGCGGGCGCTTTCCTGCTTCCAGGTTTCCCGCGGTTGCGCCCGCAGCAGCTCGTCGAGGTGACGACGCGCGGCGTTCAACTCGCCGCGTGCCAGGGCGCCGCGGTACGCTTCGACCAGCAGCTCTATGCGCCGCTCCTGGTCGCGTTCCTCGCGTTTCTGGGCGGCGGCGATGTCGCGGCGTTGCTTGACGTTCTGCGACTGGCGCAAGGTCGCAAGCAGCACGCCCGTGTCGTCGCCGGTGCGGATCTTCTCCGCCAGGTCCAGGCACTCCACGGCGCGCTTGCTCAAGCCGACTTCGAGCGACTTCTTGCCGCAGTCGACCAGCCGTTCGCGCGCCTGTTCCAGTTGGCGCCGGCGCGTGGCGATGTCGAGGGCGAGCGTTTCGTCGCGGGGTGTGATCTCGGCGATTTCCTCGAGCGCGGCGATCTCCGCCGGCAGCCCCCGGCCCCGTGCCAGCATGAGGTCGAGCTCCAGCGCCTCGAGGTGTTCGCGCCGGCGCGCGAGAAAGCGGGCTTTGCCGGCCTGCAGCGGCCTGCTGTCGGGCATGCGCTGCAATCCTTCCTCCAGGCGCTGCTCGGCGTCGAACCACCGGCCCGCGCGGACCAGGTTCTCGGTTTCGTCCAGCAATGCGGCTTCCCATTCCTGGGCGCGCTTGGCGATGCTGCCGCGCCACGCGCTCAAGCGGGCGTGGTCGGGGTGCCCGGGCTTGACGAGGTCGATGGTAGCCAGCGCGCGCGAGTACTCGTGTGCGTCGACCATGCCCTGCACGCGTTGCGCCACGTCCGCGCGGTTGGCCTGGAAGCTGGCGCAACCTGCCACCAGCAGCAAGACGAGCGCCAGCCACCCGCTTCGCCCGGGACGCCTGGGGGCCTTGTGGGAGGGAGGTGCCATTGAGGAGTCGGTCTTCGCTGCCTTGTGGAGTGCCGATGGCGGGCGGCGGGTGCTGGGCCTCCGGGGGCGGGAGCCTGGCACGCGCGCGTGCCACACGCGAACGGAACACCGCTCGCGCGGGGGGAGAGACTACCAGACTTCGGCAGGCGCCGCGAGCAATTGCTCGATGCCGGCCTGCATCACCGCGCGGTGCTTGCCGGTCACTTCGTTGACCAGGTAGGTGCGCACTTCGCCCGCCCGCCCGCGGATGCTGAGCGGCTGATACGGGCGAGCCAGAATCCGGCGGCGGATGTCACCGAACGCGTACAACTCCTCGGTGATCAGGATCTGCCCGCCGCCGGCGGTCTCGGCCAGCCGCGACGCCACGTTGACCGGGTCGCCGACCACCGTGTAGTGCATGCGGTTGTGGGCGCCGAGATTGCCGGCCATCATCTCTCCGCTGTTCACGCCGATGCGGAAGAACACGGCGGGCTTTCCTTCGCGCATGCGCCCGACGTTGAGCTTCTCCATCAGGCGCTTGATCATCACCGCGCAGGCGATCGCGTGGAACCGGTGGTCGGGGTCGTCCTTCAGCACCCCGAACAGCAACATGGCGCAATCGCCCATGAACTTGTCGATGGTGCCGTTGCAGATCTCGCTGACCCGGGCGATATAAGTAAAATACTCATTCAGCATCGAGGCGATTTGCTGCGGCGACATGTTCTCGGCGATCTTGGTGAAGCCGACGATGTCGGCGAACAGCACCGTGCCGTGCACGTTCTTGCCGCCCAGTTCGACGTGATCGATGTCGCGCAGCACGCGACTTGCGACGTCCTCGGAGACGAACCGGGAGAACACGCTCTCCACCTTCGACTTGGCCTCCAGTCCCTCCGCCATGCGGTTGAAGCCGCTGATCAGGCTGCCGATCTCGTCCTTGCGCCCTTCGGCTATCCGGTACTGGTAGTTTCCCGTGCTGATCGCCTGGGTGGCGTCGAGCAGCTTGTGGATGGGCCGCGACAGGCGCTTGCTCATGAAGAACGCCGCCACGATGGTCAGCAGGTTCAGCAGCACCGTGGCGGTGACGATGGTGCGGATCGCATCGCGCAGCGAGTGCGTGATGGTGGAGCGCGACAGGGTCACCACGGCGTGCCCCGCGGTCAGGCCCTGGAAGCTGATCGGCGCGAGGAACGACACCAGCTCGCTGCTGGCGACCTGGTTGGACTGCCAGTCGAAGCTGTATCCGCCGCCTTGCAGCCGGCTGCTGCGCTGGATGAGTTGCTCGATGGGCGAGAGCGGCAGCACACCGGTGCGCGCCAGCGGCTCGCCGCTGTCTGAGAGCACTGCGGCGCCGTACACACTGTCGTTGCTGGCGATGTTCTTCATCAACACGCCGAGGCCGAGGCGATCGTCCGCCAGCACCGGCTCGATGGCGGCATCGGCGAGCTGGCGCGCAACGGTAGCGCCGTGGGTGTCGATCTGCTGGCGCATCAGCTGGGTCTGGTTGGTCACGACCACGAACCCGAGCAGGCCCATGCCGACCGTGATCAACCCGGTGATGGCGAGCGCCAGCTTGTAGGCGATGGGGATGCCCACCCGCAGGCGTCCGGCGAGGGCCAGCACGCGAGCGCGCGCCGCCCTCCCACGTTGCGCGAAAGTGGTGGCGGCGGGCGCGGGCACGGGACCCTGCGCCGGGGACGCGGTCCGGGCGACCGGGGCGGGCGCGTCGTTCATGGCGGCGAGCACACCCGCGCCGGCGCAGCGGCGGCCGACAGGCGACGTCCCGGCGCGGCTGCCCTCCGCGCACCGTCGGGAGCTGCGGTGCATCGCAGTGGGGCACCGGGAGGTTGTTGGCAAACGACGGTTTTCGACGGCCGTGCCGGCGGCACAGGGAGATGTCGCCAGTTCGACGACTGCAAGTCGTTGAAATGAAAGAAAGGCGATAGTCGCATGCGCGGCGCAGCGCGCTGAAAAAGGCACACGCTGGGCTTTCTCAACATGCTCCTGGACCCTCGGTCCGGCAAGCTCCTGGGAGGTTTGGCAGTCACGTAACGGGCCAGTCTAGCATACGGTCTGCGCCGGCCCGGGGGCGTCTCGCGGGCCGCCGTTCAGTAGAACGTGGCGCCAGCGGCCGCTTTCTCGGCCAGCAGCGGAGCGGGCGCGAAATGGGCCCCGCAGCGGACTGCCAACGCCTCCAGCCGCGCCGCGGCCTCGGCGCTGCCGAGCGTGTCGAGGTAGCGGAACGGCCCGCCGCGAAACGGCGGAAAACCGAGCCCGAAGACCGCGCCCACGTCGCCGTCTCGCGGGCACGCGATGATGCCCTCGCCGAGGCAGTGGACGGCCTCGTTGACCATCGCCAGCGCGCAACGCTCGGCGATCTCCGCACCCGGCACGGTCTTGCCCGGCTGCACCCCGAGCAGGCGGTAGATCGAGGTGTCGACGGCCCGCTCGCCGGTGCGTCCCCGGCTGTCGTCGTAGCGGTAGAAACCGCGCCCGTTCTTGCGCCCGAGGCGTTTGTCGTCGTCGAGCCGGCTCAGTGCCTCGGGCAACTGGATGCGTTCGCCGAACGCCTCCTGCGCCATGCGCGCCACCTTGGCGGCGACGTCGATGCCCACTTCGTCGAGCAGGGTGATCGGGCCGACCGGGAAGCCGAAGTCGAGCAACGCCCGGTCGACGGCCTCGATGGGCACGCCCTCGACCACCAGCTTGAGCGCCTCGATCATGAACGGCGCCAGGATCCGGCTGGTGTAGAAACCGACGCCGTCGCGCACGACGATCACGGTCTTGCCCTGGCGCCTGCCGAGGTCGACGCAGGTGGCGGTGACCCAGTCCGCGGTCTGCTCCGTCACCACGATCTCCAGCAGCTGCATCTTCTCCACCGGCGAGAAGTAGTGCATGCCGATGACGGTTTCGGGGTGGCGACTGGCGGCGGCGATCTGCGCGATCGGCAAGGCCGAGGTGTTGGAGGCGAAAACGACGTCCGCGGGACCGCGTTCCTCGATCTCGCGCACCATCTCGCGCTTGAGTGCGAGGTCTTCGAACACCGCCTCGATGACCACCGGCGCATCGTGAAAGCCGCTGTAGGTCGTGGTGGCGGACACGCGGGACAGCACCTGCTCGGCGCCCAGCCGGCTGAAGCGCCTGCGCTTGACCTGCGCGTCGACCAGCCGGTGAACGTAGGCGAGCCCGCGCGCCACGCCGGCGTCGTCGCGGTCCTTCAGACGCACGTGCAGGCCGGCGTTGGCGGCACTCACGTAGGCGATGCCGCCACCCATCAGCCCGCCGCCGAGCACGCCCACCTTGCTCACCGGGCGGGGCTCGGCGTGTGCGTCCTTCTTGAGTTCGGTGGTGGCGAAGAACAGGCCGATCAGCTGGCGCGCCTCGGGCGTCATCAGCAGTTTGCCGAAGGCGCGCGACTCGGCCCGCAGGCCCGCCTCGAAGCCGCGCTCCAGCCCGGTCTCGACGACGCCCAGTATCTCGTCCGGCGCCGGGTACAGGCCGCGGGTCCTGGCCCGCACGCGCGCCCGGGCCTGGCGCAGCAGCAGCTTGCGCCCGGGCGGGGTGCGGGCGAGGAACCAGTTGCGCGCGCCCGCAAGCCCCGGCCGGCGGCGCCGGCGCCGGGCGGCGAACCCGGCGTGCGAGCGTTCGAGCGCCAGGTTGACGGCCGCTTCGAGCAGCACCGGCTGCGGGACGACCTCGTCCACCAGCCCGGCGCGCTCGGCCTGCCGGGCATCGAGCTGGCGGGCGCTGAGCAGCAGGT